>CAZLJY010000057.1:0-24449 GCA_964559945.1 uncultured Gammaproteobacteria bacterium
CTCGCCAACGGCGTGGTTGCCTGGCTGCACTCGGAAAAACCGGTGAGTTTGGCAGCCGCCCTTCAGCGAGCCGCGTTAGGGCGTTTCAAATGAATCGTTAAAAATGCCGCCGCTGGCGGAAAGCCCGGCGGACCCATTAGTCGAGGATGATTGGACCCCCGGCGGCGCCGTGACCAGGCCCTGCACTACAATCGATTGAGGCTCTAGGGTTCTAATTAGAAGATCCACGGTGATCTGAATGGACTCGTTGGCGCCCAGCGTTAGTTCAATGTCTAAAATCTGACTGTCTCGGCCGGCACTGCGCAGCACGCCGCAGGGCACTGGCGGTGTTCCGCAGCTGATGGCGTTGATGTCGGCCAGCCCAAGAATGTTCAAGGTGAGGTTTGCGCCGTCAACCGCTGCACCGCGATTGGTCACTTCGAACACCACCTGCTGGACACTATTAGGTGCCAGAAAATCCGTGGCCGACAGCAGTGCAATTTGTAAATCCGCTTCACCGGCGCTGGGTGCCACCACATTGACAGTCGTGACATCAGCATTGTTCAGCGGGTCAATGTCGTTAAAGCCAACGGGAATCGTCAATGTGGCTGAGAACTCATTGGTGGCTGGTGGATCGCTTTCGCTGCTGCAGGTGCCGGAAAATCGAACCATTCCTCGCGCTGGAATGCCCAGCGTGTCCTGGCCGGTTTGGGTCAGGTTGGCGCCGCTGGCCGTTGCACCTTCCGAGGCGTCGGCGGCAAAGCTGCATGCCAGGGCCTGATCAGCAGTGAGCATCACCGGCACGTCGGCAACATCCGAATTACCCAGGTTGCGCACGATCAGATCCAGCTCGAAATCCTGAGCGGTTGTGACGCTGGGGCGATCAGCCAGCAGCGTAAGACTCAGATCGCTGCCGTCCACAGGCGCCAGCAGCTCAAACTCAAACGTGGCGCCGGTAAAACCCAGCTCCGCGCCTTCATCGCTTTCCACCTGAAACGCGAACCGCTGGTGGCCTAATCCCGCTGCGCTTAGAGTGAGTGTGAGCGGTAACTGTTCACCCTCGTCCAAGGTGGCGCCGGGTACAAAGCTGGCACTGGAGAGACTGTTTTCCATACCGGGGGTTAGTGCGTTGAGGGTTAGCCGGGTAAGTGGGCTGGCCGCGCCAATCTCATTGGCGTTGTTGATGATGGAAAAGTCCAATTCATCGCCTGCCGCGTTCAGGGTTCGGTTAACTTCGCTCACGCCACCTCGACCTAGGCTAGAACCAAATGCGGGGCTCACCACATTTGGGCCGGGTGTGGGCGCCTGGCGACAAGCCGGGGAGGCCACAAAGCTCACGCTGCCCTCTGGGCATGGGGTGGCAACCGGGGCGCCTGCACCCGCTACAAAAAAGCCGGGGCCGGCATCAATGCAGCTCTCCTGACCGGAGTCTGGCTGAAAAGTGCCTGGAGAACACTCTTGTGCTGAGGTGGCGCCGCTGACGTCGACAAACTGGCCAGGGGCCGCATTGTCGCAGGCTGATTGCCCACTGAGTGCCTGAAACGTTCCGGGGGAACAATCGATGGCGGTAGTGGCGCCGGTAACGCTGACAAACTGACCCGGCAGGGATTCATTGCAGGACGTCTGACCGGTGAGCGGTTGAAATTGACCCAGGGCACATGCCTGGGCCGCAATCGCGCCGAGGGTGTCGACAAAGCTCCCCGCTGAGGCTGAGATGCAGGCCTCCTGGCCTGTCAGCGGCTGAAAGGTCCCCAGCCCACAGGCTTGCGACTGAGTTGCGCCGATGACATCGACAAAGCGGCCGGCTGATGCAGCCTGGCAGCTGGTCTGGCCCGACAATGGCTGAAACGTGCCCACATCGCAGGCCAGGGCGGCGGTGGCGCCGGCGACATCTACAAACCGGCCAGGCGGTGCCTCATCACAGGAGGCTTGCCCTTCTAATGACTGAAAAAAACCGGGCTGACATTCTTCTGAGGCGCTGGCGCCGGCAACGCTGACAAATCGCCCCGGCGACGCCAAATCACACGCCGACTGGCCGGTTAGTGCCTGAAACGTCCCCACATCGCAGTCCTCGGCTTGGGTGGCGCCGGTGACTCCAACAAACCGCCCCGGCGGTGCCTGGTTACAACTGGTCTGGCCAGTGAGGGCTTGGAACGTACCCAGGGCACATTCCTGCGCTACTTCGGCACCGAAGACGTCAACAAATCGTCCGGCAGGCGCTTCGTCGCAACTGGATTGCCCAGACAAAGACTGAAATCTTCCTGGCTGGCAATCGGTGGCGGACTGCGCCGCTATAGTGTCGACAAATCGCCCGGGAGGGGCCAGGTCACAAGCGGATTGACCCGTGAGAGCCTGAAAGCTGCCGACCCCACATTCCTGAGCGCTTGTGGCGCCGGTCATGTCAACAAAGAGCCCGGCCGGCGCCGCGATACACTCGGCGGCGCCAGCACTGGGCTGAAAGCGGCCCAGCGGACACTCTTCCTGGGCTATTGCGCCGGTCATGCCAACAAAAAATCCGGGGGAGGCATCCAGACAGAAGGTCTGGCCAGGGTCGGGTTGAAAGGTGCCCTCATTGCAGGGTAAACAGGGCTCGTCACCGGTAACGGAGAAGTTACCGGCGGGGCAGGCGATGCCGCCCGCATAGGCTGAAGGTGCTAACGCTGCGGTGATAGCCACTGCCAGCGCTTTAATAGCTATGCCTGATTTCATAGAACGTCCTTGTGGCTGTTGCCAGCCTCACCTACATTAACTCCATGTCTTCTTTGCCCAGTCTATCCGATGCCCTGGACCTACTCAGACGCCAGCAGTATGGCACGCTGGTGGCGGCGGGTTCAAAAGCGGTCAATCCGCCGCCGTGGCTGGGGCTATTGTGTTCCGCGGCTCAGATTGGTTTAGGGCAAAGCCGCACGGGCGTGGACCGGGCCAGGCGGTACATGCAGCAAGACCTAACGCCGTTAAGCAAGGCAGCCGGCTTGTCGGTGGTGGGCTCAGTGTTGCAGCAACACGGACATCGCCATCATGCGACGGCGTGGTTTGAGCAGGCTGCAGGGTTGGCGCCGGAGGACCCGAGTATTCAAGCCGGCTTGGCGCGGGGCCGCGTCCCTGATTACTTGTCGCCGGAGGTTGCAGCGGGGGGCGAAAGCCTGCTGCGGTTTTCGCCGCGGGAAGTGTCGGGCGGCCGCGCGGAGTATGTGTACGCCATCGATATTGTTGGCACCTGCAATCTGCGCTGTCCTACCTGCCCGGTGGGTAACCAGGAGCTGGGCGGGCGCACTCGAGGCTTTATGTCGGAAAACCTGCTTAAACAAATTCTGCAAAAAATCGTGGAGGAGCGGGTTTCCGGCCAACCCCAGATCTGGCTTTATAACTGGGGCGAACCGCTGCTTCATCCGCAGCTAGCCAGGTTTATTCAAATGATCAACGAGGCCAGTCTAACGGCCCACCTTTCCAGCAACCTCAATATTCGCCACGGCCTGAAAGCGATGCTGCTGGCGTCACCGGCGGAGCTGAAAATTTCACTGTCCGGAGCCTCCCAGAAAACTTACGGGCGAACCCACGTGCGGGGTAAATGGTCCACCGTTGAGGCCAACATGCGCCGCATCTCGCAGATCATTCAACAACACCAATTGTCCACCCATGTTTGGGTTGGACACCACGTGTATCAGCACAACGCCAACGAGGTGGCGCAGATGGGTGAACTGTGCAACGAACTGGGATTTGGCCACTCGCCCATCCCGGCGTTTTATCAACCGCTGGAAGACCTGGTAAAAATGGGGGAGGGGGGCGCGGTGTCCAATCCCGTGTTAGATCTGCTCGTAGAACACCCGGCCTCCTACATCGCTCGCTTCCGGAAGGTCAGAGATGCCCGCTTTGACTGCGAGCTGCGGTTTAATCAGACCGTGATCAATCACGATGGATCCGTCTCACTGTGCTGTAGCGTCTACACCCAGGACAACCAGCTTGGCGTGGGGTTTTTGGATGAGCCCCATGCTGACCTGCAGGCCCGAAAGTACAACAACGACTTTTGTCGCCGCTGCTACGCCCATGGACTGCAGTCGGCGCCTTCCGTCCTCCACGATGTGCAGGGTGGAGACCTTAACTGATCGCCAGCCGATTGATTGCCTTGGCCAACGCTGGTGCGTTCTTTTCACGATAGCGATCCAGGGCGTCGCGCAGGGTGGCCTCACCCGCACTTAGCGCGTCGGAATCTTCGGCCAGCCCAATAGCAATCCCGGCATACTCGGCGGGGGTTGATGCCACCCAGTGAGAAAAACCCAGCTCGCCCAATATGGCCACCCCCTGTCGGGATGCCGGGCGCTGCCAACCCATGGTCACAATCGGCGTACCCATAAAAAGCGCTTCGCAGGTGGATATGCCACCGGAAAACGGAAACGGGTCCAGCACGATATCCACATCGTTGTAACGATCCATCATGGTCTGATGGGCTTCGTGGCCTTGGAACAAAACGCGTTCGCCGTCCACGCCTCGGGCCACAAACTGAGACCGCAAATGTCGGCAAAGCTCAGCATCAGCGTAGCTGCGCCACTTCAGCAGCAGCGTTGAATTGGCCACACCCCGCAAGATATCGCTCCAGCAGTCCAGCACCGAGCCATTGATCTTTGCGCTGTTGTTAAAGCAGCCAAATCGCACGGTGTTAGAAGGACGTCGAGCGGCCAGCGGGTAGTCTGGAAATTGGGGATAAACCAAATGGCAGCCAGGTAAATCCACAACAGGCTCAACAAAAAACGCAGGGTTAGAAGCCGCCTGGTGCGCGGTCCCCATAAGCACCCCGTCTAAATGAGTAATGCCGGTGCTAGCGGGCATACCAAGCCAACTGTATTGTCGGGCGGCAAGGGGCTGGGTTTGCAAGGCCAAACGCCGAGCGCTGGTATGCCCACTGAGTTCAATTAAAGCGTCCAGACGATCCTCACGAATTTTCGCCACTAGCTGGGCATCGGAAAGGTGGCCGGTGGACACCCATTCAGAAGCACTGGCACGCAGTCGGGATGAGATCTCATCGCGGGGTGGGTTATCAGCGTAAAGAACCCACCTAGGACTATCCGAGGGTCGGTGCTCCATCACCGCCAGCAAAAACAGACCCACAGGATGGTGATACAAATCCCGGCTGATAAAACCAATGGCCCCGGAGCCATCACCGCATCCATGTCGAACCCGATCGTTTGCGCAGCGACCAAATTCTAACGCTGCTGTTCTCAGCTGGGTGCTGGTGAGGTGTGGAGCGTATTGCTGGTTAATCAGCCAATTGCCCGTGTGCAATAGGGAGCCAGGCTCCAGCAATCGCGCCCGATTCAACGCCTCGATACCCAGGGTATGGCGCCCAAGGGTCACCAGCGACAAACCATAGTGACTCCACCCGGACACCAGATCTGCATTTAGGCTCAGGGCATGCCCCAGAGCCATCACCGCTTCGCTATGCTGATCATGTGCGCGCAGGGCTATCCCCAAGCAAAGTCGGCTAAACGCGCACTGAGGGTCAGTCTGCACACCTTGCCGGGCATGTCCCAGGGCCGCTTCGGCCTCACCCGCAGCCAAGCACACCTCGGAAAGCCTGGCCCATCCGGGCGCAAAGCTTGGTGCGGTCGCAGTGAGCTGCAAGGCCATAGTCTTTGCTGAGGCCAGATCACCGCCCGCCAGCAATTCACTGATGTCGTTAACAACTTGTGTGGGTGAATCCAACCGCAGTGGGCTCCAGGGTGAGAAACAGTGTGGGTTGAAGTGACCCCCTGCAAAGCATTATGCCGAATCCAGAATCGACGGCCCAAATTTTTGGAGTCAGGTTCAAGTGTCAGAGTTGGTTGGAAGGTTTTACGAAGCTGGGCGGTCAGCGCTTCAATTGGAGTGCTGATCTTCTCGGCAGGTCGGCGCCATTTTCTCTCCGTCCATCAAACGCGCTACGAAACGAAGCTTCTTATCCATATGATTACGATCTTTCCAGGGCATCTGAGGAGCTCATCAGATGCTCGATTGTGTAACCTATGTGCCCGGAACGGACTGGAACCTATGTGTCGAGAACCACAATAGGGTCCGGTTCGAGCTCCCAGCTAGCGTGAGATCTGCTTGATACGTTTTTTTTCTAGGCGGGCGGCGGACGTAATTAACCTGTCAAATGGGTCACGAACTTTAATACTGAACTGGTCATACAGTGAGCACGGCGCCGACAACGACCTAACACCCCTCACTATAATCCCGAATTTACGATGTGATTGTTGATCAGGTTTTCCATTAGCTCCTGTTTTCCGCTGACCGATACTGGCTCGCAGGAGTCGGCGGCAATGTCGCGAAGTGCAGTCAGGTTCAGACTGCCTTCTTCAAACTGTTTGCCGAGCCCTTGATCAAAACTGTTATAGCGTTGGCTTTTGAGCGTTTTGTACATAGGGTCGTTCAGGATGGCGTCGGCAATCAGCAAACCCCTGGCAAAGCTGTCCATACCGCCAATGTGACTGATAAATAAGTCTTCGGTATCGGTGGACTCGCGCCGGACCTTGGCATCGAAGTTCAAGCCGCCCCCACTCAGTCCGCCGGATTCCAGCACAACCATCATGGCCTGGACACAATCGTAGAGGTCTAGGGGAAATTGGTCGGTATCCCAGCCGTTTTGCGGGTCGCCGCGATTGGCGTCAATGGAGCCTAGCAGGTCGGCGTCAGTGCACATGCGCAGGTCGTGGGCAAAGGAGTGTCCCGCTAAGGTTGCGTGGTTCGCCTCGATATTGAGCTTGAAGTCATCGTCCAATCCGTAGTGACGAAGGAAGCCGATGACCGTCTGGGCGTCGAAATCGTATTGGTGTTTCATGGGCTCCATGGGTTTGGGCTCAATTAAGAACGTCCCCGTAAACCCGATGGATCGGCCATAGTCCCGGGCTTGGCGCAAAAACATGGCCAAATGGTCAATTTCGCGCCGAGTATCGGTGTTTTGCAGGCAAGCATATCCCTCTCGGCCACCCCAGAATACGTAGTTTGTTCCGCCAAGCTCCACCGTGGCCTCAAGCGCTGCTTTGACTTGGGCAGCGGCGAAGGCAACCACCTCAAAACGGGGATTGGTGGCGGCGCCGTTCATGTACCGTGGATGGGAGAACAGGTTGGCGGTTCCCCATAAAAGCTCTACACCGGTGTGGTCCTGGCGCTGTTTTGCCAGGTCCACCATGGTCATCAGGTTACGTTCCGATTCGGCAACGCTGGCCCCTTCGTGGGCCAGATCAAAATCGTGGAAGCACCAAAAGGGCACGTTGAGTTTGCTGAAGAACTCAAAGGCGGCGTCTAGCCGGTTCTTCGACCGCTGCATTGGGTTTGTGTGCTCTGCCCAATGGGGTTGTCGGGTACCCGGCCCAAAGGGATCGGCGCCAGTGGCACAGAAACTGTGCCAGTAGCACACAGCAAAGCGCAGGTGTTGCTCCATGGTTTTGCCCGCAACCAGCCGCTGAGGGTCGTAGCTCTTGAAGGCTAGCGGGTTGTCAGAGTTTGGGCCTTCAAAGGCAATTTGGGTGATGCCGGGAAAGTATTCCTGGTCGCCGATAAATAGATTGCGTGTCATGGTGGTCTCTATGTTTGAGTCTCTGTTTACGGTTAGCGATACAGCGTCGTGATGGCATCAACGGCCCGTTGGTAGGACTGATAGTGATCTGCGTAGTCACCCACTGCCGACGGTTCGGGCTCGCAGCAACGCGCCAGGTCGGCTACCAGATGTTCATCGACAATGGATGCAATGTCGGAACCTGGCGTTAATACCTGCAGGGCCTGCATCGCTGCGCCAAAGGCTGCACCCTCATTGTTGTGGTAAACGGTGACTGGCGAGTCGGCAATGTTGGCGACCAGCTGGCGCCACTGTGGGCTGTTGGCGCCGCCGCCGGTTAACACAATCTGCTGCCCAGTGACCCCAAGGCCCGCCAATTCATCGATACCAAACTTCAGCGCAAAGGTGGCCCCTTCGATGGCAGAGCGCAGCAGGTTGTTGGGCTGCATATTGGCGCTGTTCAGACCCAGAATGCAGCCCTGGCCATGGGGCAGGTTGGGTGTTCTCTCACCACCAAAAAACGGCACCGTGATCACCCCCTCGCTACCCAAAGGTGCTTGGGATATTCGGCGCTCAAAGTCTTCGATGTCTGTTGAAAACAGCCGTCGCATGAGCTCGGTGGTGACGGTGCAGTTCATGGTGCACAGCAGCGGCAGCCAGCCGCCGGTCGATGAGCAAAACCCAGCGATGCTTCCTTTTGGATCAATGACGGGCTGGTCGCAGTGGCCGTAAACCGTGCCTGAGGTGCCAAGGCTTAGGGTTAGCCGGCCTGCGGTTACGTTGCCGGTTCCGATGGCGCCCATCATGTTGTCGCCACCACCAATGGCGACCGGAATGCCAGCGGACAACCCCAGCTCCTCGGCGGCAACTTGGGTCAGTTGGCCGATAGCTTCGTTATCTTTTTTTGGCTCTGGCAGCATTGCCCGCAGGTCTCGCTCGGGATCAATGGCGCTGAGCATGGTTTCGGACCATCGCCGCTTGCTGATATCAAAAAACCCCGTGCCGGAGGCATCCCCCATCTCCATGCACCGATGGCCGGTGAGGTAGAGGTTCAGAAAATCATGGGGCAGCAATATGCCGTCTAGGTGGCGATAGACCTCGGGTTTTGCGTCTTTGAGCCAGCGAATTTTTGAGGCGGTATATCCGGGCAGTATGGGGTTGCCCAATTGGTCTATCACCGCCTCCGGGCCACCAAAATCTCGGGTAATGTCATCGCATTGTTGCTGGGTCGATGTGTCGCACCAAAGCTTTACAGGCGCTATTACCTCGTTGGCACTGTTGAGAGCAACAAAGCCGTGCTGCTGGCCGGAAACGGCAATGGCCTTAACCGCGCGCCTTTCCTTAGGCGGCACGTTTGACAGTGCTTGCTGCAGCGCCTTCAGCCACCACTGAGCCTGCTGTTCGGCGGCGCCGCAGTCAGACTGATAGAGATCCAACGAGGCGCTTTCCACCGCTTTGGTGGATTTCCCTTCAGGGTCGTAAATCAGGACCTTTAGTGCCTGGGTTCCCAGGTCGATTCCCAACACCGTTCCCATTAATGGTGATCTCCGTGGGCACTGAGTTCAAATTCGTAAACGATAAACTGCCGGTAAGGCTTTCCGGCAGGCAAGACGGCGGAGGGAAAGGCATCGTGATTGCTTGAATCCGGATACATTTGAGGCTCAACGCAAAACCCCTGATGGGGCTGGAAGGGGCTGCCCAGATGGCGGCCACCATAGAATTGAAAGGTTGGTTGGGTCGAGTAAACGTTTAACCCTAGGTGAGTGTCTGGGCTAGATACTGACGCGGCAATAGGAATTTCCAAACCCTCAATCCCGCAGTATTTGGCCCCGTTGCCATCGCGAACAAAGGTGTGATCCAGACCTTGCTCACTGTGTAATGCTGAACCCATGGGGCGTTTGGCGAGAAAATTGTAGGGGGTACCAAACACTGGATGTATGTCCCCGGTGGCAATGCCCTCGTCGTTGGCGGGCAGGAAGTTCGATGCGTTCAAGCAGACCCGGTGGTCCTCAACGGAATTGGATCTGCCTAGGTTGAAATATGCGTGATTCGTCAAGCTGACCAAGGTGTCCTCAGTGCCCAGGGCAGTCAGTTCAACCACCAGGGCCAGATCGTGAATTTGGTAGCCCACTGTGACATCCAGCGTTCCAGGAAACCCTTGGTCGCCGTCGGCAGAGTGCAAACGGAAGTTGGCAGCGGTGGATGAAGGACACGCCTCCAGTTGCCACAGCCTAGTGGAAAACCCTTCGGGCCCGCCGTGTAAACAATGTCCGGTGTTTGGGTCTTGGATCAGATGGAGTGGCTGGCCGTTCAATCGACAGGTGGCGTTAGCGATTCTTCCGGCATAGCGCCCAATCGTGGCGCCGCAGAAGTATGGGTTGTTGGCGTAGTCGTCGGGGTGACCCAGACCTAAGGTCACGTTGTGCTTAGGTGCGTCGGGATAGGGGCCAAGAGGCAGATGAATCGACTGTATGGAGGCGCCATAGGCGGCCAATTCCACTGTGACTCCTCGGTCGTTTTCCAGAGTGATCGATGACAGATTATGGGTACAAGAGTCGAGAACAGGACCGCTCCAGCGAAAGACACAGGCAGTAGCTTCAATGGGTACAATTGTGGCATTGTGATTTCAAAATGTAAACGTTTTCATTGTGCTTTGCTGCAGTGGCCCGATATCATCACAACGAGGTAATGAAGGTTACCAATGCAGCGATTTTTTCATCAACAAAAGGGCAATTGACTCAGTGGCGACAGCGACCATTAAGGAAGTGGCAATGTTGGCGGGTGTGTCGATTGCCACGGTATCGCGTTGCATGAATGCACCCAGCAAGGTGTCAGAGAAAACCCGCAACCGGGTCAGCGATGCCATCGCCCAAAGTGGTTATGTGCCTAACACCTTGGCCCAGAGTTTTCGTCGGGGTCGAACCAATATCGTGATGGTGGTGTTGCCGTCCATTGGCGATCCTTTTTTTACCGACGTGATGAAGGGCGTGAGGGCCGCCGCGGATGCCACCGGTTACGCTATTTTGATTAACGAGACGCAGCTCAATACCCTGACTGCCGATCAACTCACAACCATGGTGGTGTCCAAGCAAACCGATGGCATTATTCTCCTGGCCAGCATGTCACCGTTTGGCAACCAAGTACTGTCTGCCCAAAACCAGCGCCTGTTGCCCGTGGTCATTGGCTGCGAGGCCGTGGCGCCAGAGCTGACGAACTATCCCAGCGTTCACATTGATAATAAGGCCGCTGCCTCGGATGCAACTCAATACCTGATCAGTCAGGGACACCGTAAAATTGGCCTTATTTGTGGGCCAGAAAATTCCCTGTTAACCAAAGATCGTGAAGCCGGATTTCGGATGGCGATGGATTCAGCACGTTGTCCCATCGAGAATGGTTGGGTGATTAACGCCGATCTAAGTCTGGCCGGCGCAGAGCAGGCCACGGTAGCGCTGTTAAATCATTGCGTCAGACCT
Source organism: uncultured Gammaproteobacteria bacterium (assembly GCA_964559945.1). Lineage (GTDB taxonomy): Bacteria > Pseudomonadota > Gammaproteobacteria > Xanthomonadales > SZUA-38 > JANQOZ01. The sequence continues at coordinate 10,981 of CAZLJY010000057.1, forward strand.
AGCGCAATATTTTGCACCACGGATGAAATGGCCATGGGGTGCATGAATGCGGTGCATAGGGCTGGCCTTAAGATTCCGCAAGACATCTCTCTGATGGGGTTTGATGACAATCGCTATGCGGCAGTGCTTAATCCGCCGCTGACCACGATCAAGCAGCCAGCCTTTGAGATTGGCGAGCGGGTCATGTACCGGTTGCAGCAGGAAATTGAGGGTGAAGGCGATCCAGCACTAGACGCCGCCCCGGAGCTGCTAGGTCATGAACTTATTATCCGAGAGTCGGTTGCCCCACCAGCATTAGATACCTAGCAGCGTTCGTCGCTCGCGTAAAACGACGTGTTAGCCAGACATATGCTCAAGGGCTTTGCCTCGCGTCTCTCTAACCGACACTTTGACAAACCACAGCGATACGATCGCCGCTGCCGCATACAGACCATAAGCGGAGGCAAGGCCAGTGGTGGCTAGCAGGATGGGGAAGGTCATGGTGATGCCAAAGTTGGCCATCCACTGGAAAAATCCTGACACCGCTAAGCCAGACCCTCGCATCTGATTGGGGAACATTTCACCCAGCAATACCCACATCACGGGCCCCCAACTAAAGTTGAAAAACGCCACGTAAATGACTGCGGAATACAGGGCAATTTGGCCCAGTCCTTGGGGCAGAGTCAGCCCCGTCTCCGATACTGTCGCCTGGGAAAACACCACCGCCATCACGGCCAGGCTAATCGCCATTCCCAAGGACCCAATCAGCAGCAGGGGTTTTCGACCGATCCGATCAATCAGCGCTATGGCGAGCAAGCAGGCAGCAATGCTCACGCTACCCATAATGACGTTGGATGCCAGGCTATCTTCCTCGGTGAAACCGACAAACTCCCATAGCACCGAGCCGTAGTAGAAAATGACGTTAATACCCACCAGCTGCTGAAACACCGCCAGGCCAATGCCGGTCAGCAGCACAGGGCGAATCCGGCCGGTGGTTGAATCTAGCAGGTCAGAGAGTTGAGGACGCCGGTCCACACTGAGGGATTGGCGGATGGTCTCAACCGTTTCGCCGCCGCGGTTGGCCCCTAAAAGGCGATCGAGAACCGCCGCCGCTTTTTCTGGCTGACCGTTGGCGACCAGGTAACGTGGGCTTTCGGGGATCATGAACAGGGTGGTCAGGAAAATGATGGCCGGGCCGACTTCCATCCAGAACATCCAGCGCCAGGCCTCAAAGCCGAACAAAAAAATCTCGGTGGACTCACCGGCTTGGCCGGCAATCACGTAGTTACTGAGAAAGGCGGCGGTCAAGCCGGTGATAATGGCGACCTGCTGCAATGATGACAGTCGGCCTCTAAGGTGGGGCGGAGCAATCTCGCTGATGTAGGCCGGCGACATGACGCTGGCCGCTCCCACCGCCAGACCGCCAATGATGCGATAAAAAACAAACGCCATTGTGCTGCCGGCGATGCCGGAGCCCGCGGCGCTGATCAGGAACAGCACCGCGGAGAACAATAAGAGAGTCCGGCGGCCGAAGCGGTCAGCCAATCGGCCGGCTAAAAACGCTCCCACCGCGCAGCCAATTAACATCGAGGCCACGCTAAAGCCGGTACCCACCGATCCGGAGTTAAAGGCGCTCTGTAAGCCTTTCACCGTGCCGTTGATGACGCCGCTATCGTAGCCAAACAGAAACCCGCCCAAAGTGGCAACTAGGGTAATGGGTAGGGCGCGCCAGAAACTAGCTGCCGAGGATTCAAGAGTTTTTGGGTTCACTGTAAGGGCATCCTGATATTTATTGGCGGGCGGCAATCGTTCGGTAAGGTCACAGGTTGTCCTTTACCGAGAGCGTTGTGCTCAGCAAAGCGTCAGAACTTGAGCCCACTGAAATAGTGAAGTTACCCGGTTCAACCACCCGATTCATGTCACGATTGTAGAACTGCAGGTGTTCAGCGTTTATGGGAAAACTCACTGACTTTGATTGTCCGGGCTTAAGGGTGATTCTCTGAAAACCTTTCAGCTCTAGAATTGGCCGGGTTACGGAGCTGACCTCGTCACGGATGTAGAGTTGAACCACTTCGTCGGCCTCATACTGCCCGGTGTTCGTGACCGAAACGCTCACCGTAGTGCTTCCATCCATGCCGATGACCGGGTCGTTTAAGACGGGCTCTGATAATTCGAACCGTGAATAACTGAGCCCAAACCCAAACGGGTAAAGTGGCTGGCTATCGCTAAAGGCATAACCCCGCGCTGCGGTGGGTTTACGGTAGTAATAGGTGGGGATTTGTCCAACCGAACGCGGTACGGTAACGGGCATTTTGCCCCCAGGTGAAGCATCGCCCGCTAACAGCGCCGCCACGGCAGTCCCGGTTTCCTGACCCAGTAGCCACCCATACAAGATGGCATCTAAGTAAGGGTCAACATTTTCCAACGACAGTGGGCGGCCAGAAATCACAACGCCAACCATCGGTTTGCCAACGCCAGCCAGCGCTTTAACCAGGTCAAGTTGTTGGCCGATAAGAGTGATGTCGTTGCGGTCGCCCATATGGGTTTCAGACCAGGCTTCTCGTGAGGTGGACTCGTCCCCGCCGATGGCCAAAACAATCAGATCGGCCTTGGATGCCACCTTAACCGCCTGTTCAATGCGTCGCTGATTGTCCTTGGGGCTGGCAAGGCGCACATCGTCATCCCACCAAGAGCGGTTATTGGTGAGCTCCACGCCTTTCGCGTGAGTAATGGTGGTGTTATCGCCGAATCGCTTGCGCATGCCCTCAACAATGCTGACCGTTTGCCGCGGTTCGTCGGAGTAGCCGCCCAATACCGTGATATCGCTGTTGGGCCCAATCACCGCGATGGTCTGCCATTGGCCACTTGAAAGTGGGAGCAGGTTGTTGTGGTTTTTCAGCAGGACAGGTGCCTTGATGGCGGCCTCCAAGGCAACGGCTCTAGCCTGGGCGTTACCCGTGAGCGCCTCAGCCGCGGCAGGGTCAGCATAGGGTGAGTTGATCACATCGCCGCGGGCTTTTAACCGTAAAACTCGTTCAACGGCTCGATCAATCACCGCCAACGGTAAAGCGTCGGTTCCCACCAGGGATTTCATCTCGTAAAAAGCCACGCCATCGGGTAGCTCCATATCTACACCGGAAGATAGGGCCAGTGCACCGGCGTCCGCCAGCGAGCTGACGATACTGTGGCGACGCTGTAGTTCATTGACAGCAAAGTAGTCAGCGACCACCACGCCATCAAATCCCCATTCACCTCTGAGTACGTCGTTCAAAAGCCATGGGTTAGCGTGGGAGGGAATGCCATCAATCTCGTTATAACTGGCCATCACGCTGGCGGCCTTGGCCTCGGTGACTGCCGCCTCAAACGGGGGGAAAAACATTTCTCTAAGAACTCTTTCCGGCAGTTGGGCGGGGCCGACATTCATGCCGGCTTGAGGCTGGCCATGGCCGGTCATATGTTTGAGCGTGGCCAATACTCGGTCTCCAGCGATGGGAGTCTGGTTACCCTGGAACCCACGCACCGCCGCCACCGAAAGTCGGGAGACTAGAAAGGGGTCCTCGCCAAAAGTTTCCTCAATCCGGCCCCAGCGAGGATCAAGGGCGATATCGACAACTGGGGACAGCACGTGATGGACACCGCGTACCCGGATTTCCCGCGCCGTAATTTCATAGACCCGTTCAATAAGCTCCGGGTCAAACGTGGATGCCAGGGCGATGGCTTGGGGAAAGGAAGTGGCGTAACGTCCTTGAAATCCATGCAAACCTTCTTCGTGGAACAACACGGGAATCCCGAGGCGAGTCTGCTCAATCATCCAGCGTTGGATGTCGTTAACCAGCAGCGCGGTTTCTGCCGGCGTGCGCGCGGACCGTCGTCTGACCACGGTGGAGTCATTGACGTCTTTGCGTTCGGTGGGTCCTTCCAGGCCTACGGTGTCCTGGGGACGAGCAATGCAGCCAACGCCGTGGGGAAAGTGCTGTTTCATTTGCTGCGGATCAAAGCCGCCCTGTGAATCCAGGAATTTTGCCTTGTCCATCCACACGCAGGTGAGTTGGGCAAGCTTCTCATCCAAGGTCATTTGTTCAAGCAGATGCGCAATGTCATCGGCCCCTTTGGCCTCTTCAACAGGGCGATTAGAGCACCCCGAGATCGACAGCATTGCCAGTGCGAGGACACACAGCAGGTTTCCAGTTTTAGCAGTCATGGCGATTTTGGAGACATGTGACGTCTGCCTGTTGGTTGGGCTATTAGGCTAAATGTAAACGTTTTCATTTTAAATCGAAAGTCTTTTATGAAGGCAGATTCAAGTCACCGAAAAAATGGCTATAGATGTTTCGCGGCTAGATAGTGAGTTCGTCGATAGGAGCATTGGGTGACTCTGGCTCTTTTCCCTGTTTATGTGTCCTTTGATGCCAGTTGACGTTTCCACTTTTACACGGCCGAGCTTTCTGAACGATCCGCAAAGTTTTGTTGAGCCGAATAATGAAGACATGGGGGCCAAGGATGACGAAAGGGCGGATTAGGACGCAGCCACATGGGCGTCTATCACTCGCCCGAGTACAGACATGGGCACTGCGCCGCCTAAAACCACCGCATCGTTGAATTTCCTGAAGTTGAACCTGTCGCCCAGCCTTGCCTTTGCACTGTCGCGCAGACGATTGATCGCGGAATGACCCACTTTGTAGCCGCACGCCTGGCCGGGCCAGGCGCAGTAGCGATCCACTTCCCCTCGCACCTCTTCCGGGTTTGAGCCGTTGTTGGTGACGAACCAGGTGTTGGCCTGCTCACGAGTCCAGCGCTTGGAGTGCAGCCCAGTGTCCACCACCAGGCGACAGGCCCGGAACGCCAGCGACTGCAGGTAGCCCAACCGGCCGACGGGGAAGTCGTCGTAGACCCCCAGCTCATCGGCGATTTGCTGGGCATACAGCGCCCAGCCCTCGGAGTAGGCGTTGAAGGCCAGCAAGGACCGCACCAATGGCTGTTTGAATGTGTATTCGGCCTGCCACACGTGACCGGGAATCGCCTCGTGGTAAGTCAGATCCTTGAGGTTAAATTTGTTGTGCAGGGCAGGCGTTCGTAGATTGATCCAATAGTGCCCGGGCTGAGTGCCGTCAATGGAGCCGGCGCCTCCGTAGGCTCCGGGGGCGCCTGCTTCAACCTCCGGACTGATGCGGGTCACTTCTAGAAAACCGGGCACCTGGGTTTCAAAGGCCTGGGGCATCAAGCCGCGAATTTCCCCCAATGCATCATCGATGAAGTCCATTATTTCGGTGCGCCCCTGATCGCCTTCTGAGAACTGGTAACGGGGATCGTTGCCCAGGGCGCTCATGCGTTCACCCACAGTGCCCTTGCTGTATCCGACACTCTGCAGGATCGGTTCCATTCGCGCCTGCAGACTAGCCAGTTCCTCCAGGCCCATGCGATGAACCTCATCGGCCGTCAAATCGGTTGTGGTGCCGGCGCGCAAGGTCCAGTCGTAGTATTCCTCGCCTCGTGGCTTGGCCCAGATTCCTGCATCATCGGTGGCGACCGATCTTAGCGCGGACAGCGCCTCAATCTGGCGGTTGACAGCGGGGACAATTTTGCCCTGCGCGATGGCCAGAGCTCGGCTGTCGGTAGCGTCCACCAGCCCCACGGTCTTTTCGCCAAAGCCGGTGACGAGCGCCCAGCTTTCCGGTCCGCGCGTCTGGGCGATTTGCAGCTGTCCAATTGTTTTCTCTAACAGGAAGTTGGGCAGTACATAGCCCTTAGCGCCGTCGTCGATCACCCTTTGGGTTTCGCCATCGAGCTGCGCCGCGTAGCTTTCTAAACGGGCCAGATAGGCGTCGGCATCTGCCGTTGATTCAATGTTGTGGCTGGCATCAAGAAAACTAGGGATTTCCACAAACGCGCCGGTGTTTTGGGCCACTACATAGGGGCTGGGCCGGTAGGACCAGTTGTAATTCAGCACGGCGTTATCGCCAAACTCGAAATCAAACCCCTGGGCCGCGATGTCGAACATCGTGCGCACCACATCAACATCCAGGCCCACATCCGTCGGCAGCTCAGTGGTGTCGATGGCCTTTAGATCAGCCAACACTTGATGGACATTGGTTTTGATTGCTGCTTGTCCCGCTTGCGACCTGTCACTGAGGCTTGCCTTCAAATGACGGTATTGGTCTTTGTCGATGCCGGCACTGGACGCGGTCTCAGGATAGGACTCCACTAGCAGGGAGGTGGCTTTGTCGAGGGTCGCGCTGGCTGACGATAATGCCCCCGAGTTTCGTTCAGCCGGTGCCGTCTGCCGTGGGCCGCAGGCAGGCAAGGTGCTGGACACAGCGGCAGCTATGGCAGAGGCGAGCAAAGGACGACGCTTAATTAACATGAATTTCTCCAGCAAATTTGGCGAGCAGGCAGTCTACCCTGGATTTGTGGGGTCAGTGCCAGGGTAACGCTGAATTTGGAACTGCCAGAAATTTGGGTTAGTCCGTTCTGGATTTATCGACGCCGATCGTTGCAGCCTATTGACCCTACTCAAGCTTCGTCCCGAGTAGGGTTCAGAAACTCCGTCATCGGCAATGGGCTGTGTAATTTGTTATCCTCCCACCTCTTTTTTTCCGACCAATCGATGGGTTTTCCTCGCTTTATCCGATGGGCAAAATGGAAAATCGGTTAGGTAATTTTCAATCAGAAAAGACATGAAACGCGGGACCGAGAAGCATCAGGCCAAGGGAATAGGGTTTTCATGGCTCCCAATGCTGGTCGTGAGCGGTCTTGCTGTTGGATTCACGCTGCTCGGTTGCTTGGTCATGGTTGCGGACGTTTTTCCAGGTACGCTGGTAAAACGAATCCATAACAAGTTGAGTGCACCACCTTATGGGTTTCAGGTGCCGGTGGTTGAATCGCATTTTTTCCCTCTAGCTTTGGAATATCAAAACGTTGATCGAGAACGACCTGGCAGTGGTGGTGGGTTCACCACTGTTAGGGACCAGCATCTGCTGCTGCTCACCCACGACGGCAGAGTTTTTTGGATTCGGGAAGGAATGGCTCCGGAACCACTGGCGATTCAGGCGCCAGAAAATGGATTGGCAGATTATCAAGCCTTGGCGCTGGATCCGGCTTACGCGAGCTACACGTTTGTCTATGAACATTATCGCTACAACGATATTGAGTCTTTTTTGTTTGATGGCAGCCACTATTTGGCGATCTCCTACCTGAAATTTCAGCCGGGTGAAAACTGCTATACAACCTCGATCGCCGTGACCCCTTGGCCTGATCAGGGCGCGGATCCGTCATCAGTTCGAATTCGGTCAGCTGACTGGCAGAATTGGTTTAGTTCTGAGCCTTGCTTGCCTCTGAAAGTGGAAAACAATGCCATCGACGGACACCAGGGGGGCGGCGCGATCGGTTTTCGTGCGCCTCGCACATTAATTTTGGCAAACGGAGATTTTCACTGGGATGGGATGTTTGGTCCGTCAGTGGTTAGCCAGTCCGAAGGCACTCAATACGGCAGTGTAATTGCACTGGATCTCCACACAAAGCAAGCCAGTGTGATGTCAATTGGTCATCGGAACCCTCAGGGTTTGGTCGTGGCTGATGACCAGGTTTGGATTGTTGAGCATGGCGCCCGCGGAGGTGACGAGCTTAATCAAATTCAGGTGGGCTCTAACTATGGTTGGCCACTGGAAAGCTATGGCACAGACTATGACAGATCAAAGCTCAAAGATGCGGTGTCGTTTGGGCGCCACGAGAACTTTTCTAAACCAGTATTTGCCTGGGTTCCATCGGTGGCCACTTCCGGCATCACCAGAATTCGCCAGTTCCACCCTAGCTGGGATGGCGATTTTCTCGTTTCATCGCTAAACGCAAGAAAACTGTTTCGATTGCGAATGGACCAAGGACGGGTCGTATTTTCCGAACCTTTAGCGATCTCAAATTTTCGCATTCGCGATGTTCATCAACACACTCAAGGGCTGCTTGCTCTGTGGACTGATCGTTATAACGTCATACTCATGAGACCCGATGCAGCGGATTTCGGTGATGGCACGGAGCTTGCCGATCGTATCGAATCCTTGCAACTTGGTCCGTCTCGCGCGACGCGGCTAAGTCTCACCATGAAGTCGTGCTTATCTTGCCATACCCTTAAGGCCACAAAGCCGTCAAAACTAGGGCTTACCGGCATAGTTGGTCGGCGGATAGGCGGTGAGGAGTTTTCGAATTATTCCAAGTCACTTCGGGATCGTTCATCAGTATGGACACCTGAGTTGTTAGCCGAATTTCTCCATAGCCCCGGTGATTTTGCCCCGGGCACTTTAATGCCTCAGCCTAAGCTGAGTTCGCAGGAGATCGAAGATTTGGTGGCGTTGCTGGATTCCCTCTGACGGCGAGCATCCATCTGCACTGAACGGCTGGCAAAGGGTTTATTGACTCTTTAGTTACGTTTCGAAATTGTCAGGCTCTAGATTTGCCGATTGGCCAAGCAGAGGTTGGTATTGCCAATCTACCTCAGGCATCCTGATAGCCAACTGTCGTCTAGAGTGATTGATCCCATGAAGTCCCGTTTCTGTTTCGTACTCTGCAGTTGGTGGTGCGTCGCTGCTTTCGCCCAAGATAGGGTGCCTTCCATCCCTCCTCAGGATGCGTTCTTTAACGCGCTCAGTGCCCATTGTGGAAAAGCCTATTCGGGTACCGTTACTGTGGATAATGATCCTGGGGATAGTTTCGCCAACAAAAAGCTCATTATGCATGTGCGGCGATGTACTCCAGACCAACTGCAAATTCCCTTTCATGTTGGCGAAGATGCTTCACGCACTTGGCTGATCACAAAGACGGGATCGGGTCTATCGCTCAAACACGATCACAGACACGCCGATGGCACTGAGGATGCATTGACTCAGTATGGTGGACATACCATCGATACTGGGTGGGCGCAGGTGCAATCATTCCCCGCGGATCAGTATTCCAAAGCGTTGTTTGTTGACAATGCTATTCCCCAATCCATTGGCAATACCTGGCAGATGTATATTTATCCCGAACGCTTTACCTATCGATTGATTCGGCAGGGACGAGAATTTCGTGTGGATTTTGATTTGACCACTCCGGTGAAAGCACCGCCTGCCCCTTGGGGATATGGCGACAAATAAATCGTGTTGTGATGGGATCAAAATATATTGGACCGTTCTCATCGCACCCAATAGCCCTTAGCAGACCCCAGCATGAGACAAAATGATCCTTCCGAAAAGCCATCGGCTTTGCAGCAAGCATTGGCGCTTTTTGATGAGTGTGCAGATCTATCACCATCGGATCAAAGGCGATTTGTTGATAGCCCGGAGATGGTTCCGGATGTGCGCCGCTGGTTGATAAAGCTCCTAGACGGTGACCAGCAATCCACCGGGTTGATTGATCGATCCGCCGATGATATTGCGGCCCAATTTCTGGCAGAACAGAATGGGTCATACACAATGTCGGCTTCAACAGATCACTGGATTGGCCAGCAGTTGGGCAACTATCGCATCGTTGAAGAGTTGGGGCGAGGCGGTATGTCGGTGGTTATGCGAGCTGAACGCGCTGATGGTCGCTTTTCACAAGATGCAGCCATAAAGCTAATCCGGCCAGATGAACAGACCCGTCTGAGTGCGGAACGTTTGGTTCAGGAAACCCAAATTCTTGGCCAACTCAAACATCCCAATATCGCTTATCTGATTGATGCCGGTATTAGTCAGGACGGTACAGTCTATGCAGCCATGGAGCATTGCCCCGGTCTTTCGCTCATCGAATACTGCAACCGTAATCGGTTAAGTCTCGCAGGCCGGCTTCAACTGATGAGATCAGTTTGCCATGCGGTTCAACACGCGCACAGCAAACTCATTGTCCACCGGGATTTGAAGCCCTCCAATATTCTTGTGCAAGAAGACGGCACACCCAAACTGATTGATTTTGGAATCGCCGGCATTCTCAATCGCTCCAGCAACAATGAGCAATGGGCAACCGCGCTAACGCCAGAATACGCAGCGCCTGAACAGTTTGCTAACGAGCAGGCAACCACAGCAATGGACGTCTACGCTCTGGGCAGCCTTTTGTTCGAGTGTCTTACTGATCATAGGCCTTTTGATTCCGCACGAAAGAATCTGAGCAAATTGCAGGCCGTCAAGAGAGATAATGGTTTCACTGTGCCCTCGGAGAAGGTCAGCGAGCAGCGCAAGCTTTCAAAGCAATTGGAGGGCGACCTGGATGCCATTGTTTGCAAAGCGATGGCTGGTGATCCGGGTAAACGATACGTCTCGGCACAGGCCTTAGCGGATGATATTGATCGCCATTTGACCTTGTACCCTGTTGCGGCACGAAACGGCCGCTCGGCTTACCGGTTTTGGCGCTGGTTTAGGCGAAACCAGATCGCCGCATCATTGAGTATTGTCGCGTTCGTTGGGGTTTTGGGCGGCCTTGGTGCAGCGCTCTGGCAAGCTCAGGTTGCGCAAAATCAAGCGGCTCGGGCCGAGGCTGTTCAAGGGTTCTTGCTGGACATGTTTCGGGCAGCGGACCCGTATCTGAATCAGCAAATCCCGATTACCGTGAACTCGCTGATCGCCGACCAGGGCGACAAAATTAACTTATCGTTTCCCGAGCAAGAAGATATACGGCAAAGCCTCCAGCGTACCTTGGCCGAGGTCAACGAACGGCTGGGAAATTACGGGGCGGCAGAGTCCATTTATCGGGATTTGCTCAGTCAGTATGACAACAATAAAGCCGGTGACTTTGAGCGAGGTGAGTTGTACGCGCAGTTAGCAGGGCAACTGGTTGCCAAAGGGGATTTCGACAAAGCAACCGAAGCTGTTGAGCAGGCGATTGAACTTACCGCCAACAATCGAAATGATGTGACTGCCTTCAGGGCGAAACATCAGCTGGCGAAAATTCAGGTCGAAACCCGTCGCCATGAGGAGGCTATTGAAACCTTGGAGTCCATGGCTGAGCAACGCGATGCCATCGCCGCGTTACCTGACGGCCCAGAACTACTGGCGCGGTTGTTGTCGGACCTTAGCGAACGCAAAGGCTATGCAGGCGAAACCGATAAAGCCTTAGAGCTGCATGGACAGGCGATGGCATTATATCAACGCCACTTTCCCGACCAACATCCCGACATTGCCAATGCAATCCTTCAGCTGTCGGGAATTTACCGTTTTTCCGGCCAGGTGGTTGATGCCATTTTGCCCAGCTATCAAGCGGCAATAATGAATCGCGAGATTTTTGGTCTCAACCACACCACGGTACTACGCAGCGATACCACATTTGCGGTGGATTTGGCCTACCTAAAGTGTATTAAAGAGGCGATGGGTGTTTATCGAGGAATTATCGAGCGTTACCGTTTGCTGTATGGCGAGGACCACGAGCTGACCGCCAGCGCGTTGATGAACCTGGCGTCCTTTAAGCGTCGAGCGGGTGATTACCAATCGGCGTTAGATGATATTGATCAAACCCTTGATGTTTACAGTCGTGCTGAAGAAAAAACCGATTTGCTAGGTTATGCTCAGGGCATTCGAGCGAGTCTTTTATTTCATGTGGGAAGGATCGATGATGCCCTGATCCAAAGTGAGATGGCGTTACAAACCATGCGAGCGGCTTTGGGTGAGACGCACCCTAGCGCCATGCAAGTGCAGCTGACTCATGGCTGGCTACTTTTTAATCGTGGTGACCCCACCAATGCGCTTCCTTATTTGAGTGATGCAGTAACTCAATTGTCCCAAACCTTTGGCGCCGAGGCGCCACCTGTTAAAAATGCCGCTATCAAATGGATTGCTACTATGCAGGCGATGAATTTAGACGAGGATGCCAGACAACAGTTGGCCATTTTTTCTATTGACCAGGCTGCGATCGATAACACCATTGAGTCTGGCGTTGGGCAACCCTATTCCGCCAGTGAGTGCTCGCTTCCTGCGGCCATCGACATGTCTGTTTTCGCTGCGGCTAACTAGCAGCGTGTTGAAAAACCCTCAACCGGCACGATCCGGCGTTAAAAACGACCTCAAAATGCTCATGTACTGGCCAGTACACTGCGCTTTTTCGGCCGTTTTCGCCTTGTCTCGCACTCGGCTGAGACTTTTTCAACACGCTGCTAGTGTCCTGTCCAGCCTCAGATGAATCCAGAAATCACGATGATATTCAGGGCTGTCTGCGGTTGCGTTTGGCGAAAAGGTAGGTGTCTCGTTTGCGTTTTTGTTCTGTCATTTCCGGTGTATTCACCATCGCTTGTCGCAGATCGTTTTTGCTGCCGGGAATGAGGTCCATGGTGTGGCCGGGAAACGACAGGGACATTTTAAGCGGTTGCTTGTTGCCATCCAGCGCTAACGACAATTCCACCGGAGTTCCGTCGCGCTGCAACGCCACCCCATGGGTTTGCGTTAGCTCCGTTAGCTGACCGTGGAGTACGGAATCGCAGAACTGGTGTTCCACGTCAATGGGTTTATCAGCAACGTCATCGAAGAATCCGCGATGTTGGCATTGCTCAACAATCACTTGCTGGCGGCCTGGGTCCAATAGGATGGCATACCCATGATAGAGGTCACCATCGGTTTGAGAGCGCCACTGGGTTGGCCAGGTCAGAGTCGCGTTAGAGATGGCGGGTGAATCTGGTAGATTTTGTCCCGTGGGCAATTTAGCTTCAGTGTCAAAACCGCCCTCTCGGCGGCTAATTGAGTTAGCCGGATTTGGTGGTTTGGTGCTTGCCTGATTGCCTGCAGAGGATCGATCCATTTGTTGCCCCAACAAAAACCCAAGCAACACCAGCGCGATAATGGTAGCTCCTAAAGCCCACAGCGTTGACCATCCTGTCCGAATTGTCAGGTACTTCTCCTGCTTCATGTCTATGGTCAGCCGCTATTGCAGTCTGGCGCACATGGCAAAGCAAACATCGGAGAAACCCACGACATCGTGTGCACTGCTGCAAGACCAAGACGTATCGCTGTTGGGGAAATTCCTACCTATGCTTCCAAACTGACCAGCAGCGGCATTGAGACCACCACCAACGACGCGAGAGCCAACAGGGCAGGAAACGGTGAGTGAGCCAACGAAACACTCATCGCCGCCATAGGTGGCGCAGCTGTTGATTCGCGACGATAACGGATAACTTTGCTGCACGCGGATTAAGCCGACCTCAAGATCGTTTAACACAGTAAGACTGGGGATCGTCACTGCAGAGTCTGAATCTATTGCCTGAGTGTCAATCCCTATGCCCGAGGAATTGGAAAGAAAGATCCGTCTGTTTTCGTTGTTATCGAAAAACTCTATCCGATTTGAAGCAACGGTAATTGAGGCGTATTCTTCCGCTCCCGTTGAGTCAAACCAGCGCACGGCGTTGAGGTTGTCCAAAATATCGATGTCAAAAAGACTGGTGATACTCAACGCACCAGAGATTTCAGTTGGACCGGTAGAGGTTAAGCCATCGACCGTATAGCTTTCGTTGGCATCGAGCTTCTCAGGCGTCACTGAACTATCACCTAGGTCAACGGAAGCAATCGTCCCGT
>CAZLJY010000058.1:0-24361 GCA_964559945.1 uncultured Gammaproteobacteria bacterium
GTCAATTTGTACCCAGTGAAAGCGGGCCAAATAGGGAGCGGGGGATACTCCGGGTTGATCGGTCAATTCGAGAAACCGGTGAGCTTCAACCTTCACTGACCAGGGACTGTCCGCTGTGAGTCCGGTGCAGGCATACATCTTCCCGCCGACTTTAAATACCTGGTCGTTTTCCCATTGTCGTTGGTCGGTGCTGCCCGGCAGGTTGCGACAAATATCCCAAACCTCGTTAATTTTCATAAAGCATCTTACCTGTAGGTTGGTAATGTGGGTCGCCGGTGATCCGATCAAACAAGGATCCGTTGATTGTGGCAACATGCTCTCGGCTAAATCTGGGACAGTGTAATGGGCTTAATCAAAAAATGTCTAAAGTGGGGCGGGCTGTTGTTTGGTCTTTTGGTTCTGTTAGGTGGCGCCTTTCTAGCGCATACCTGGTATTTCAAACCGGTCAATATCAACCTGTTTTTCGCCAAAACCGCTATGAAAATGGCGCTAGACAGTCCGCAAATGCTCACTTCGCTGCATTTATTGGAAAACCTAGGCATTAAGGGGCACAACGCCCGCTTGGACGATGCCAGCATTGCCGCCGGCGATGAAACTTACGCCATGCTTATGGAGGCACGGGAAACGCTGCTGAGTTATGACGACGCCGATCTTAGCGACGGGGACAAGATGTCCAAAGACATCGCCCTAACGCTGATGGATGTGGCGGTGGACGGTAAAGATTTTCGCTACCACAACTACCCGTTGAACCAAATGTTTGGGGCGCAGAGCAGTTTTCCCTCGTTTATGGAGTCCTCTCATCAGATTGCCGACATTGAGGATGCTGAGCATTACGTTGCCCGTCTAAATGCGGTCAACGTGAAGTTTGCCCAAATCCTTGACGGCTTAAAGCTACGAGAGCAAAAAGACATTCTACCCCCACAGTTTGTCATTGACCGGGTCCTAAAGGAGATGCGTGAATTTGTTGCCACGCCAGTCGCTGAAGGGATTTTGATGAAGTCGCTGGTGGAGAAAATGGAAGAGGCGTCTCTGGACCCGTCAGACCAGCAGCGCATTGTTGATGCCGCACAGTTGGCCATAGAGACTCAGGTATATCCGGCTTATCAGGGGTTTATCGACTATTTTGAGGTTTTGGATAACAAGGTTGATAGCAGCAATGGTGTCTGGGCCTTGCCCAATGGGGATGCCTTATACCGACTGGCAATCCGCTTTTTCACCACAACCGACTACAGCGCCGAGTACATTCACGATTTTGGCTTAGTCGAAGTTGATCGCCTGCAAAGTGAGATCCTGTCGATACTGGAGCAAGAGGGCTGGGCGGTCTCCGAAGGCTTTACAGCAAGTATCAATGCCCTTGCTGAGTCTGAGGATTTTTATTATGCCGACTCGGCAGAAGGAAGAGAGCAGATACTCAATGACTACAATGTCATCATTGACGAAATCAGCGCCGAGCTTGCGCCTTATTTCGACATCATGCCTTCCTCTAAGGTTGAGGTTAAGCGTGTGCCAGGGTTTAAGGAATCAACCGCTCCGGGCGCTTACTACAATGCGCCTGCGATGGATGGTTCTCGGCCGGGCATATTCTACGCCAACCTTTTTGATATTAAGGCCACGCCAACCTACGGCATGCGCACCTTGGCTTACCACGAGGCTGTGCCAGGTCATCATTTTCAAATCGCCATCGCTCAGGAACAAAAAGACCTGCCGTTTTTCCGTCGCCTGATTCCGTTTACTGCTTATGCGGAAGGGTGGGCCCTGTATGCCGAACGGCTGGCCTGGGAAGCGGGTTTTCAGACCGATCCCTATGACAACATTGGCCGCCTGCAGGCCGAACTGTTTCGCGCGGTAAGGCTGGTTGTGGACACAGGTATTCATCACAAACGTTGGACTCGGGAGGCATCAATTCGGTACATGCGGGAAAACACCGGGATGGCGGAGTCCGACGTGGTGTCTGAGATAGAGCGGTATTTTGTCATGCCAGGACAGGCCTTGGCTTACAAAATTGGCATGACTCGAATATTAGAGCTACGGGAAAAGGCGAAAACTGCGCTGGGCGATCAATTTGATATTCGTCAATTTCACAACGTGGTGTTGACCAACGGTTCGGTGCCTTTGACGATTTTGGAAAAGTTGGTTGACCAGTACATCGCGGATACCCAGGCGAATAGCTAGGGCTTTACGATTCGGCCGGTGGAACGTTAGCCAATGACCCAGGAGCAGCTTCATCAGTTGGTTAATCAGTGTATGGCTAAGGCGATTACGCTTTACGGCGAGGGTGTGGGCGATTCGCCGGAAATTCGCACGGACTTGCGCGGCCAGGCCGCCGGCCAGGCTCACGCGGGGAACCTGATTCGTTTGAATCAACCCTTGTTGGATGCCAATCCGCAGCAGTGGCAAGCCACTGTCATCCACGAGATCGCCCATATCATTACCTGGCGCTTGTATCCTCGGGCCAAGGCTCACGGCTGGCAGTGGCGTGAAATCAACGCGGCGTTAGGCGGGGAGGGGCAGGTGTGTCACCAAATGGACACCCGTGCTCATCGAGCCCGTACGCTACTTTACTACTGTTATCGCACCGCCAATGGCGGCGAAGTCTGGTTGTCCAGTATCCGACATCGTCGCGCGCAGAAGAACCTAAAACGATGGGGGGGCACAGGCTACCTCACCGCTAAGGGCGATCCCATCGAGTATTGGATTGGCGAAAGCCGCCGGGGTAGCCCCAGTCAAACTGAGCCCGCGGATCGAGCTTCGCTGTAACCACGGGGCCACGTGGGGGTAATAGTAACCTGTTGAAAAAGCCAAAGATGGCTTTTTTCAACACCCTGCGAGTCAGCGAATCACATGCCATTGAGTTTGCCGACCCGCCAGGTAGTAAACTTTTTCGCCGTCGAAAACCGCGTCCTGTTCCATCTTAATTTGCACCAGTTCGCCATTCCATTCTGGCACCGCAGTTTTGATATTACCTTCGATGGCATAGGCGGTATTGGCGTAAAGTGGCCAGTCTCCGCGGATTGGCGTTGGTCCCTGGTTATCCCACATGCCTATGGTTGGCCCTGGCGCGTGACCAAAATTGCCCAATGGGTGGGTGTAGACGCTGCCGTTGATGTTCTCGGTTTTTTGCTGGCGCAAGGTGGCGGCCAGTATTTCGTTGCCGGTTCTGCCTGCCACATAGTTTCCGGTGAGCATATCTTGCCACCGATTGCCCAGTTTCAACGCATCGACTAAGCCTTTGGGCACAGAATGTTCGTCAGCGCGCAACACGTAGCCCATTTCCTGGGTGTCGGTGCATAGGCGCAGGTAACAGATGCCAACATCTGTGTGCAGTACATCGCCGCGCTGAATCGGCTGATCATTGATGCCAAAAAATGGCGCGTCAGGATTTGTATTGGAACCGGGTCGTTGCACATTGACGTAAGGTTGGAACCAGGGCCGCAAGCCCAGAGTTTCAAACCGACTGCGTATGTACCACGCCACATCTTCTGGAAGGGTGACGCCGGGTGTAATGACCTGCTCCGAAAATGCTTCGCTGATCACCGCTCTGGCAATACCGACAATTTGCGGATAAATCTGCAGTTCAGCCTCGCTGCGTGTTTCCGTCCAGCGGATCACTAGGTCTTGCGCGCTTACCACTCGGTCCTTGTAGGTCTGGGGTAAAGCTGCCATAAACTCGTCGTACAGTGCGGCGCTAAGACCATCGGCCACCGGCCAATCTTTACTGCGGTTGATGCCTATTTTCTTTGGCTTACGCTTGGCTATAACTTCAGCAAGTCTTTGCCACTGCTGATCCAAATTGCCACCTTCCCAGGCTGCGTCATAGAAATCGCGAATGGGATAGCGGCTGACAGTGAATCGCTCAACACCTTTTCGTTTGCCCCGGTCGAAAAAGACCAACATGGTGGTGCGTCTTGCGGCAAAAACCGGTTCGGGTACCAGTGTCATAAATGTGGGGTCTTCGTTGTATTCTCGAGCGATGACGACCCACATATCGATACCCGTTTCGCGCATCAATTGAGGCAATAGGTGGTCTAGTCGATCTTCCAGTAGATCGCGAATAGGTGCCACCCGATCTCGGTGGGCCAGGATCGCGGGTACCTTTGAGACAACCCGGCCTTGGGTGTCATGATCATCGGCCCAAGAGGGACTCCCTGCAGCTAACGTGAGGCAGCAAAACAGCAGCACAATTCTCATCACCCGGCACCTCGCTTACCTAAAACCCCATCATAGGTGCTGGGCCTAGTTAGGTGAAGCATCGCCGGCGAGTTTCGCCGGCGATGCCATTTGCCTTTAGACCATTATTGCCGCAGCAGCGTGGTACCAAACCTGCCTATGACAAACAGTCCTCGCTCAGCGCCCAGTTGGACATGGCGCCATCAGATTAGAAATTTCGCGATGACGTAGAGGGCGAATAGAAAAAGCGTCATCAATGTTAAGTGAGAATTTGAGTCTAGGTGATGTTCTCTCTCAACTTTATCCAATTCCGCCCCATAGAATTTAGGCGTCATATAGATATGACTACCAAAGAGCACGATACCTGCGAGGGCGATCAATTCCTCCACGCCATGCTTGTTGGATAGCCAGAATAAGGCCAGCGCTGAGGCGACCGAAATAATGAGGCCAACGATTCTTGGGTTAAACCAATAAAAACGTTTTTTGGACCAGTGGTTGGCGTCGTTGGCCATAGGCAGTTTCTCTATCAGTGAATATGGTTGGCGAAAAAACTATGAATGTTGTCTAAGGCCGTTGAGATGGTGCCGCCAATGGTGTTTTGGACTTCTCTTGGCAATACGTTGTAAATCAGCGTGCCCGCTGTATAGCCGCCGATCCCAGCAATGGCCAAAGGCGCTTGTATGGCCCGACCCGTTTGATATATCGCAGATCCAACACTGGCACCAGCATTGCGAAAATTGTTATAGATCGAGGCAACCGTTGCATCTAGCATCGGATTGTTCGGTTGATTTCCGCCAGCGATTTCAACCATTTGTGCGTCATTCAACGTATACATGGGTATATCTCCTTATTTAATTGAACGGGGATCCTTCCCCTACATTGAGACGCGCAGGTCAGAGAGAAAATAGATCAAAAAAAGGGAGAAAGCTCGGATTTAGGGAAAAAACAGCGTCCTAGCAAGCTTTTTTAAGGCTCGAGGTGTCCGAGAAAGAGCACCTTGATAAACAACAGGGGTGAACGGGCAGGTTACTAATCGTCCGGGTTAACGCCCAGCCTTTCATGCATGACAGGGCTGGTGGTGGTGTATTGCAGGTGAACTTTTTGCTCCGGAAAAATTCGCTTCTTAATGGCAAACGCGGCCAGCGCCGCTTCGTGGAAGCCCGATAGGATCAGTTTCTTTTTGCCCGGATAGGTGTTGATGTCCCCAACCGCGTAAATCCCAGGCACTGAGGTTTGAAATTTTTCCGTATCCACCGGTAGGGATTTCCCTTTAATCTCGGCACCCCATTGGGCGATGGGTCCAAGTTTTGGCGCAAGTCCAAAAAATGCCATCGCGTGGTCAATCTCCAATTCAGCTAGTGGTTCGCCAGCCCTGTTAATCAAGGCAACCTGTTGTAGCTTGCCGTTATCGCCGCTCATGGACTTTACTCTGGCGTTTTCAAAAAGGTCCATGCGTCCCTCGGACACCAAGGCCTTCATTTTGCTAACTGACACATCAACGGCGCGCCAACCATCGCGCCGGTGGACCAAAGTAATGTGTTTGGCAATATCCACCAAGGCGAGCACCCAATCCAGTGCTGAATCACCGCCGCCCATGATCATCAAGCGCTTTCCCGCATATTGTTGCGGGTTCTGAACCCGGTAGTGAAGAGAGGTTTGCTCAAAATCTTCTGCTCCCGGTGCGCGCAGGCGCCGGGGTTGGAATGAGCCCAGTCCACCGGCAATGACCACCGCTCGGCACTGGATTTGCTGGCCAGTTGCTGTCACGACCGCGAAACCGGGTTCTCCTTCTGGGGTCGTTTCGGCTTGCACTTCGGTCACTTCTTGACTCAATAACAGTTGGGGGGAAAACGGCGCTATTTGCTTCATCAGGGAGTCCACCAGTTCCTGACCAGTACACTCGGGAATCGCGGGGATGTCGTAGATGGGTTTGTCGGGGTACAGTTCTACACACTGGCCACCGACAGCGCTGATGGAGTCTACGACCACACATTTTAGGTCGAGTAAGCCCAACTCGAAGACCTGAAAAAGACCGCAAGGGCCGGCTCCGACGATCACTACATCGGTAGTTATGGGCTGCACTTCATTCTCCTGGCGACCTAAACCCGTAGTGTAATCCGAACCCTGGCCCCTATGATATGGTTCGGCTCTTCCTTGATGAGTTTTTTGGCAGATTTTCGCCAACCATTGAATTAACCCAATGACATCTGACTCCCTTCATTCGTTGCTCGGTCAGGTTGAGACCCTATGTGGGCTTGCCGGCACCGAAATCATGAAGGTGTACCAGCAAACGATGAAGGTGCAGGAGAAGTCGGACAGCTCACCGGTGACTGAGGCTGACCTGGCCGCCCACAGTGTCTTGCTGAGGGGGTTGTCTCGATTGCTGGATTTGCCGGTGTTGTCGGAAGAGGGCGATATGCCTAGCCTGGAAACTCGAAGGGGATGGTCCCGTTATTGGTTGATAGACCCTCTCGATGGCACCCGTCAGTTTATTCGAGGTAGCAAAGATTTTTCCGTTAACGTAGCGCTGGTCGAACACCATCAACCCGTCCTGGGTTTCGTTCATTTACCGGCCCATGGAATAAGCTACCGGGCCGCCAAAGGTCATGGGTCTGAGCGAAACATAAACAAAGGTGGATGGCGTTCCATCAAAACCTCACCGACCGCCACTCCGCTTCGCGTCTCGGTCTCGTCTCAACGGGGTGGGCCACGCCAACAGCGTCTTTTGCAGTGCGTTGGGCCCGTTGTCCTGGATCTTAAGGGTAGTTCCTGGAAATCCTGCGCAGTGGCTGAGGGGTCGGCTGATCTATACCCGAGATTTGGTCCGACCTGTGAATGGGATACCGCCGCCGCCCAGTGCATCGTGGAGGAGGCTGGGGGCTTGATGACCGATATTGACCTTAAACCACTTCAATACAATCAGCGCCAGACGTTAATAAACCCCGACTTTTTCGTTTTCGGCGAGCAGGCTTTGGCAGAAACCATTCAGCCTTTTTTGGCGGATATCGCGTAGCATCCTAGGTAAACACACTGATAGACTAATTCCTATGAGCGTAACAATGACTTTCGACGCGTCCCTAGACGCGGTATTTGAGTGTCTGGCTGATCCAGATTTTCTTGTGGAACGAGCGATGGCGGTCGGTGACCTTGAGGCATCCTATGATGTCGAAGAGGACGATGAGGTTGTGACAGTGACCGCGCAGCGAACCACGGAAACCGATTTGCCGGGATTTTTGGCCAAGATGTTCAGCCCTGAGCAGGAAATTACGGTTACCGAAACCTGGCAGGGAGATAGTGACCGAATGGAAGGCAGCTATGAGATGGAGATTCACGGTCAGCCGGCCAGTGTTTCGGCCAGTATTACGCTCATTGCCGACGGCGATGAACGCTGCACTTACACCATTTCCCACAAGGCAACAGTGAAGCTTCCGCTTATCGGTGGTAAGGCAGCGAAATTCTTGCAAGGCGAAACCGAGAAAGTGGCCTTAGCCGAACTTGAGTACATTGCCGGTCAGCTCGCCTGATTTAGACAAGCGCTCAGGAATCAAGCTTGGTAAGGAACCAAGAAATGAACCAGGAATTTGCCCGATCTAATCGCCTTGGGCATTCCATCCGTCATAGCGAGGAATTTCAATGACACCGATGCAATCAAAATTTTCTCTTTTTTTGTTTACGGCACTGCTTGCCGGATGTAGCGGCGGCGATGCGCCAACCGCGCCCGCTTCAGCGGAAATAGCACCTTCCGAAGAACCGCCGCAAACCGCGACCCGGGTGGACGCGCCGGTCACTTCCGAGGTTTCCCTGAGCCAGGTGTTGGCAGATTTGCCAGAGGAAGCAAAAGCCAGGTTTGATGCTCGTCATCCTGAGCAAACCCTCAATTTTTTTGGCATTGAACCCGGTATGACCGTGGTTGAGGCATTACCGGGTGGAGGCTGGTATAGCAAGATTCTGATTCCTTATCTGGGCTCAGAGGGGAAACTGGTTGGGGTGAACTACAACGCTGAGATGTGGCCGCTTTTCGGTTTTTTTGGTGAAGAGCAAATTGAGGCGTTTAAGGTTTGGACCGAAACATGGCCGGTGCAAGCGGGAGCATGGAGAGGCGAAAACGGGGCGTCGTTAGGTGCCTATGAGTTTGGCGAAATCCCTGACTCTGCAGCCGGAACGGTGGATGCGGTTTTGATGATTCGCGCCCTGCACAATCTCAGTCGATTCGAATCAAAGGGTGGATTTCTGACTGCGGCGGTGAGTGATGTTCATAAACTGCTTAAGCCCGGTGGGATCGTGGGTGTAGTGCAGCATGAAGCACCTGCTGATTGGCCAGCGGAATTGGCTCAGGGTGGGCGAGGCTATTTGAAAAAAGCTGATGTGATTTCACTCATGACTGCCGCAGGGTTTGCGCTGGAAGCGGACTCAGACATTAACAGCAACCCACGCGATGTGCCTGGTGAGAACGATATTGTTTGGCGATTGCCTCCGGGCTATAACGGCAGTTCCGACGACCCGGTATTGAAGGCGAAAGTTGACGCCATTGGTGAGTCCAATCGAATGACGCTCAAGTTTCGGAAAATCTGATTGTCTGGCGGTGGTTCCCATTTGGGAGCCACCGCTAAATTTGACCCTTAGTCAGACTGTAAGGCCAACACCGGGTCCAGGCGTGCTGCTGACATGGCGGGATAGACACCAAAACCAACGGCAATGGTCATACAGACCAGTACAGCGGCCACAATAACCACCGGTGACCACGCCACAGCCCAGCCGGCAAAGGTCGCAATGGCATAGGCCAGCAACACACCTAACACCACACCAGCCGCTGCACCCACCATTGCAATGACCGTTGCTTCGACAAGAAACTGACGAACGATATCCCGCTCACGGGCACCGACCGCTCGGAGTAAGCCGATTTCGGATTTTCGCTCCATGACGCTGGCAAGCATGATGTTCATGATGCCAATGCCGCCAACCAACAAAGAAATTCCCGCCACCGCCGACATCACAATGGTAAAGATTCTTTGGGTTTGCTGATGTTGGGCGAGGAGTCTAGCGGGCACGGTAATTTGATAATCGTTTTGCTCGCTATGGCGCCGATCTAGCAGATGGCTGATGGCCTCCGACGCAGCAGCAGGTTCCACACTGTCAGAAATTTGTACTTTTAGCTGATCCAGTTCCTGGGTAAGGGCGTCCAGCTTAAGGCGGGTTAAGCCGGTGCGAAGAGGTAAAAAAACCTGCTCACTCTCACCGCCAACGTTGCGACCCTCAAATTGCTGGTCGGGTAGCTGCCGATCTTCCAAAACCCCCACGACAGTCAGCCAAAGATGATTGATTTTGATTTGGTTACCGACCGCATTGCCGTTGGGGAAAAGATCTCTTGCAGCACTGCTGCCCAATACGGCGACCTGAGCAAATTGCTGGTTGTCCTGATCGGTGAATAACGCGCCGCGCTGTGCTTGCAAACTAGACAGTGAAAAATAGTCCGGGCTGACCGCAACCACCTGGGCTTTGCTTTGACCATCGCGACTGAAAAGACCCCAGGTTCTAAAGGTCTTGCTGCCTGACCAGCGATCAACAAAGGGCAGGGTGCGTTGAATGGCCTGGGCATCGCGGATATTCAAACCGGCTGAGTATTTTCGGACCTCTTTGACAGTCTCGCTATCCAGTTGCCTTGCCTCAACGATCAAATTTCGCAGCCCCATTCCTTCAATTAACTCCAGTGCCTGGCGCTGCCCGCCTTCACTGACTGCCAGCATGGCGATAACAGCGCCGACACCCAAGATCATGCCTAGAAGGGTTAATGCGGTGCGCATACGGTGATGGGCCAGTTGACTGGCGGCCTGGCGCGCATCAAGTAGGATTTTTTCCATGCTCATCCGGTTTGTTTTGGCGGTGCAATGAGGCGGATTTTCTCGCCGGGTTCAACGCCTTGGATTAATTCCACTTGATCCGGACTGCGCCTGCCTATGGTGACCGCCCGGCGTCCATGGTCGGACGCGCCGACGACATATACCCAAGCCTCCTGTTGGTCTCCGTAGACTGTTTGCGCGGGCACCACCAGAGCCTCGTTGAGTTGATGGGTAATCACTTCAGCGCGCAGCCGGCTACCTACCCGCATCAACTCAGGGTCGATGTCATCGATTTTTGCCTCAACGCTAAAAAATTTCTGTGGATCCGTGCGGTTTCTTGGACTGGCAACAGGCGACACGTTAGTCACCAAGGCAGTAAATGTTTTAGAACTGTCTGCGTCTAAGGTCATTCGTACCTGTTGACCTTTGGCCAGGCCAACGGCATCGTTTTCCGGAATGAATAATCTTGCCTTTACCTTACCTCGAATGGGCAACTGGCCAATGGGACGTCCAGGAAACGCACTTTTCCCTTTGCCCATTTTTTCGCCCCATCGTGTTCTTGCATAAACCAAGGTGCCGTCAGCTGGGCTACGAAGCTCCATCATAGAAAGGGCGGTTTCCTGTTTGCCCAGTTTGGATATTTCTGCTTCCCGTTCGGCCAAAATCAGATTTTCTTCGGCGCTGATTCGCTGGTCAAAGGTCGCTTCCTCCCAACTTAAAAACGCTGACTCAACATCGAGGTAATCCACGTCGGCTAGTGCATCGATTAACTCGTTTCGGCTAAACAGACGCTCGTCAACGCTGGCAAATGACTCACTAATCGCCCGTTCGCCGCCGACTCGCTCGCTATCATGGGCGATACGGGTTTTCTCGACATTACCGCCACGTTTGACGTCGGACAATTTGAAATCTGACTTAGTCACGTTCAATGAAGTGAGATCGCGGTCCTGGCGGATTTGCACATCATCAAACCGTGCAATCACATCGCCAGCTTTCACCTCGGAAAATTCCGGCGCCATCCAGGCAATGTTGAAACGCATCCGAACGGATGGCGGCAGCGAGATCGGCAGCGACTCCGAAGCAATCAACTCTCCCTCAGCAGCGATCGTGAACTCGGTGTTGGCTTTTTCAAGGGTAATAGACGGTGGCTCGTTAGTTCCATCGCTACAGGCGCCCAGAGCACCAACCAGCGCCAGTGACACCATCAATAGAGGGAAGCGACTCATAGGGCGACCTCATTACCCGCGCCAAGACCTTGTTCAACGATACGCAAGCCACCGCTGACCGGTCCTAGGGTTACTGGTGTCCACCCGACATCACGGACTTCGACACCGGGTTTACCATCCCGATAGCGCAAGGCCTGATCGGGTACGGCTACCACGGACTGAAGTACTTGGGTTTCGATCATAATTTTAGCTGACATGCCCGGACGTAGTCTGGAGACGTCTTGGCCAGAGAGTTCCAGAGTGACATCTCGGATCATAGCCTGGGAAAATTTGGACTGGCGGCGCACAATACTGGCAACCTCGATAACTTCGGAGGTTATTTCACTACCCCCGGCCGCATCAATACTAATGATGGCGGGTTGGCCAATAGCAATGCTGGCGGCGGCAAACTCCGGCACTTCAGCCTGTACTACAAGTTTCTCGCCATCAGCCAACTCCACGATGGTCATCCCTGGGTTTACGGTCTCGTTGACGTCAAGTTTTTGCCCTTCCATATTGGTGCCAATGATGACAACACCGGATTGCGGCGCCAAAACCGTGAAGGAGGACAGCTCTCTTTCAGCGCCTGTCAGTTCACTTTCTAATCGGCGAACATCGGCCTCCAGTTCAGCGATCTGTGATTGCCTGACACGCTGGGTTAGCGCTAAACGCTGGCGCTGGCGTTCGTTTTGATCAACGGCTGCGCGTTTTTCTTCTAACAGTTTTTGATACTCGAGACTGGCGAATAATTCCCCATTGACATCGGCTTTACGGGTGGCTTTGTCCGCTTGGCTTTGAGCGTCAGCCAGTTGAACCTTCTCTTCTTCAATTTGTTGCGCCTGAATCTCTAAGGTTGACTCAAGTTCGGACCGTTTGGCGTTGAGCTCACCCTTCAAACTTCGGACGCGATCATCGGTGCTTGAAGCATCAAACTTTGCTAACACATCCCCTTTTTTGACCACACTGCCTTCAGCCGCTAGTTGGGTGATCGTCATTCGCCAGTTGCGGCTGGGCGGCGGGCCGAAGCGCAGGGCGTTTGCTGAGGCAACAATACCGCTGGCCGATACCGTGATAGGGCGGTTCTGCGCCTCAAGGGTTAGCCATTCCTGGGCCCAAATGGGGGTGGCTGGCGCCAACAGGGCCAATGGGACAATCCAGTGACGTATTTTCATGATTGGTGATCCTTCGAAGCCATACCCATGACGCTCATTCCTGGCATGACTTGCAGGGGGATTTGCGAGTCGGGCTTGGCGATCAGCTCAAAGTAGCCCCCGGCGCTCCAATCCTGACGCTCGATGGCCTGACTGGATGATCGCGACACCGTTGCGCTGAAGCTAGGTAAGCCTTGAGCGTCGGGGGTAATGGACAGGGCTTGTCCTGGTGCGAAGTGACGCATATCGGCTTCGTGCACCCAAAATCTGAGCTGCAAATCCTGCCGGTTGGCAACCGAGGCGATTTCGAAGCCGCCAAACAGGGTATCGCCAGGAAATATTTTTTGTCCGGTCCAGGGGTTTTCGCCGTAAATGACAAAGCCTGCCTTACTTGCGCGAATGGTGGTGGCCTCAAGCGCATTGCGAATGCGATCAAAACTCGCTTGGGCCTGAGCGACCTCCAGTTTAACCCTGGCCTGGACGTCAGTCAGTTCTGCTTGGGCGTTTGCCAACTCAGCAATCTTGCGTACCCGATCCCGCGGGGCCGTTTGTAAGGTCAGTTGGTTACGTTCGAAATCAAGCCGTGCAATGGTGGACTCTGGAATAACCGCATCAAGCTCGGCGAGAGCCACGGCGGCATTGGCTTCAGCCACGGCTTTTTCTGCGTCCAGTATTTTTAAGCGGAGTTCGTCCACCTGGCGCTCTGCGGACAACCGCTGTTTTTCCAGGTCGGTGCGAGTTTGTTCCTCCTGGGAAAGAAGATCGCCGGGGTCAAGGCGCACCACTGGGTCGCCGACTGCCACTTGAGACCCCTCCACTGCCATCCACTCGATTCGGCGTTGCCAGGAGCCGGGTAGGGATGGCATTTCAATGGTTTGGGCGCTGACATCTTCAACGACGCCGGTGAGCAATGACTGGGCCAATGCCGCTGACCCATGGGTGCATGTGGCCAGGACAATTATGGCAATCCAACCTTTTAGTGAGTGACTCATCAGGCGGCATCTCGGCGTGAATCGGAGGCGATTTTTCCATCACGCATGGATATTACCCGCGAGGCGTGAGCGGCGATCTCGTCTTCGTGTGTCACCATGACAATGGTTTGTCCATCTCGGTTCAGTTCCTCAAATAGGGCCATGATTTCCTCTGAGGTTCGACTATCTAGATTGCCTGTTGGTTCATCAGCAAGTAACAATGGCGGCTGTTTAATGAGTGACCGTGCAATCGCGACCCGTTGTCGTTGTCCCCCGGACAGTTGGTTGGGTCGGTGGTCCATGCGATCGGCCAATCCCAGTCGAGCTAGTAGGTCACGAGCCCGTGTTGTAGAGATTGAGTTATCCGAACTGTAGCGCAGCGGCAGCATCACGTTGTCCAGTGCGCTTAAGCGCGGAAGGAGATGAAAACTCTGAAAAACGAAGCCAATTTTTTCGTTGCGAACTCGAGATAGCTCATCGTCGGTCAGGCTTGCCACTTCATCGGATAACAGCTGGTAGGAGCCATTGTCTGGAGTATCCAGGCACCCAAGAATATTCATCAAAGTCGACTTGCCGGACCCAGACGGACCCATGACCGCAACAAATTCCTGTTGATCGACGGTTAGGTCAACGTGGTCTAATGCATGAACCTGGGTGTCGCCAACTTGAAAAACACGACACAGTTGTTGCGTTGTGATCATGGTCATAATGACCTTTGCCCCGATAGGCCCGCTAGTATGACCCATGACCCGTCCAGATGGTGTGAACCAATGGTCATGACTGTTGCCTAGCTTCCGAGCCCGGAGTCACTTCAAGAGACGTCAAGCTGTCCATGAATCCAATGGGGTAAACGTCGATTGGACGGACTAGTCGTCACCCTCGAAACCGTTACTAAACAGGTTTAATTGAAAGTCAATCACTTGACTGGCGGCTGCTGCCATCCCCGTTACCGGTTGGGTTTGGCTGGCCTCAAAGGGTGCCCCAAATAACGTGACCGTTAGTTCCAAATCGGTAATTTCCAAGGTGCTCTGTGGGTTTCGTGCGATTAGGCCCATTGTATAAGTTCCATCGGCCGGATTGGCGAAGGTAAAGTCGTTGTAGTTAGATCGGATGAGCGCATACGCAGGCGCTGGTGTGGGTTGGCTGGCGTCATCAAGAAATGTGACGGTTCCGGTGACCTTGTGAAGATCAATGCCGATTTCCTCCCGGCGAAAAATTATTCGGTAGTCAACGTCGCTACTGGTGGCGTCGCAGTCGCTGACGCGGACAAACAAGGTTTCATCATCTCTGAAGTTCGGCAGCCGTCGGTCAACTTCATCAATGGGTAGACCAGGACAGGTGTTCACTTGAAAAACGGGCTGCGCTGAGGCCGGGCTTTCAATTAAGTCAAAGTTGAAAATTTGCAAGTTAAGCGCGGCTGTAGCAGACCCATCACATTGATCCTGGCAAAGCTGAATGAATAGCTGGGTATTGGGTTCGGCAGCGCTCCAGGACGTTGGGTAGTTATAGGTGGTGGCAAACAGCGTCCAGTCAACATCACCTGGGGTATGGATAGATCGCACATGTTCCACTGTGGCCGTTGAATTATCCAAGGCATCAAAACCATCCAAAAAAGGCCCCTGGTCCGGTGTCGGGTCGGGCTCAAAAACATCCGGGCCGCCGCCCTTGTTGGATTGGGAAAAGGCTGACTCCCAGGTCATGAATGCGGCAAATACTATTGCTACTAACCGTGCCCCCTTCATCATACTTACCGTTATGTTGGTTTGCTTACTTGCCAGTTTAGCAGGCCGCACACTTGGGGCATCGGTGGATAGCAGTTAGAGCTATTGAACCTTTTAGGCGGCCTCCGTGTGGTTTGGTCGAGGCCTAGATGCTAATAAGCGGACGGGTTAGGTGCAAAACCCCGGGGAAAGCAGGCATAGGTTGCCTGGTTCGCCAGTTCATAATCGGTCATTGGCCATCAGCGGCGTGCGCGACGGTGGTGGCTGGAGATAATAACCGGTGGTTTTCAAGGCTTCGCGAACCGCTACCGGATTTGCACGGGCAAGTGTTCGCTCCGGACCTAGGGTCAACTCCATCACCAGAGACAATTCGCCTAACTGATCCAGCAATTGCCCAGGTACCTGATCAAACTGGTCTTGGTTGGGGACGTAGAGATAGGTTTCGGCTTTCCGCTGGCTTCGATAAACAAAGCATATCTGTGGGTTAACTGATGACATAGTCAGGGTTTTTCCATCAAGTAGTGCCACCTGGGTGGCCAAGAATATTGTCGCTATCTGCCTTAGTCCATTGTATGACATGCCGCCGGGACTGATTGGCCATCGGCTCAATACCCTCCAGGGTCAAATTCCGGCCATTGAACGATGGCGAGCGCACTTGAACCGTGCCGACCAAATTGGGGTTCAGTGCCAGACTCACTTGATGCAATACCTGGCCATCCTCAATTTTCCAACGCCCAGCGTAGTGGAAAAAACTCTTGAAGGCCTCAGCCTGGGCCTCATGGGTTTGCTGACGAGGACTTAGCGACGGTCGCAAGAGTTGGCGATCCGAGCGGCATACCGTTGCGCTAACAAAACCATCGGGTGAGTAGATGAGTAGGCCAATAGGGTCCGAACCAAAGGGTGCGTGAGTCTTGATGACTGCGCCGTCATTGTCGCGCGTATCCGTAATCCACTGCGCCAGCGCCCAGCTACCGATTAGAGACTTGGAGAGGTGACTAACGGTCATGGCGTTTGCCTTGGGGTGAGGGACGTTAGGACAACGGGGATCAAACCACATCCATGAGTCTGAGTTCAATGGCGCAGAAAGCGATAGGGATTGTCCCTTGTGCCATTGGTCACTTGTATTTAGATATTTGTCTAAATATCATAATTAAATGATCGGGCAATCACTATTTAAAGCGTTGGCAGACCCAAGCCGGCGAGAAATATTACGGATATTGCGCTCGGGATCGCTTTCCGCCGGCGACATCGCCGCAAAATTTTCGATGACGCGGGCATCGCTTTCCCATCATTTCAACCTGCTCAAACAGGCGGACCTGGTTCGCACCGAACGCCGCGGTCAGCACATCGTGTATTCGCTGAATACCAGTGTTATGGAAGATGCCGCTGGTGCATTAATGGAATTACTTAATCCCCCCCAAGAGGACTCTGCTGATGACTCGTAAAACGGCCAACCTTATTAGCGCGTTACTCATCGCTGCCGCATCCGTTGGCATCGCTTTAGTGTATTCAAAAATGCCAGAAACCGTCGCCACTCATTGGAATGCAGCGGGCGAAGCCGACGGTTTTTCCAGTCGTCTCACCGGCGCGCTGCTGGGACCGGCCAGCGCATCGTTGATCTGGTTAGTGATGTGGTTGATTCCCAAAATCTCACCCAAGGGGTTTCAAACCCATGAGTTTTCCTCGGTAATTCATGTTTTTCAGGTCGTCATGGTGATATTTATGCTGGGTGTTGGGGCGATTGTGGTCCTCACCGCGTTAGGTTATGAGATCTCAACCGAGCGCATTGTGCCGGCAGCAACGGGCCTGTTGTTTATTATTTTGGGGAACTACTTTGCAAAGGTTCGCAAGAATTTTTTCGTCGGTATACGAACCCCTTGGACCCTGGCCAGTGATGAGGTTTGGGCCAGGACTCATCGAATGGCAGGCTACTGTTTTGTGCTCGGTGGCTTAGCATTGGTGGTGCTAGGCATCACCGGTGCTGGCTTAATCCCCTTACTCGCCATCTCCATGCTGGCTGGGATGTTGCCTGTGGCCTATTCATTTTTTCTCTATCGCCAAATTGAGGGGTTTGATAATGGCCAGGAACGGTAAAGTACCGATGTTCCGCGTGATGGCGAACACTGCGCTGGCGATTTTCGCCCTGAGCTATGGGTTCAACGTTCTGGCGATGGAGAAGTTGGTCGAAATCGATGTCGGCGACGCCACCCTCCATGGCGCACTGTTAAGTCCAGACTTGCAGCCTACCAAGGCATGTGCACTCATCATTGCGGGCTCGGGTCCAACGGATCGGGATGGCAACTCCCAGGGGCTGCCGGGCAAAAACAATAGCCTTAAATACCTTGCCGAAACATTGCAATCGCTGTCCATAGAATCTCTGCGCTACGACAAACGGCAGATTGGCAAAAGCGTGGTTGACGGTATGGTTGAGTCAGATTTACGTTTCACCCATTACGTGGATGATGCCTTGGCGCTTTATGAATGGCTGGAGCGTCGCTGCGATGGTCCAGTATTTTTGCTGGGTCATAGCGAGGGTGGACATATTGCCTTGACCGTCGCCCAACAACGATCACCTGACGGGTTGGTGATATTAGCCGGTCCAGGGGCCCATCCAGCAGATCTCATTGCCCGTCAGCTGGCCAGCCAGATCAGTGGCGAGTTGCTTGAACGCAGTGAGGAGGTGTTGTTTGAGTTGCGCCAAGGCCGCGTTGTGGCCTCGCCTCCGAAGCAACTGGCGGCGTTATTTCGGACGTCGGTTCAACCTTATTTGATTTCCTGGTTTGCCTTTGACCCGGTCGCTCAGATATCGGATGTTTCGGCGCCGATTCTACTGGTTTACGGCACCGAAGATCTGCAGGTTCCCCCATCGGAGGGTGAGGCGTTGAAATCGGCTAGCCGCCATGCCCAACTGCAGATAATTCCAGGCATGAATCATGTATTGAAAATTTCCCAGGGCTCAATGGCTGAGCAGATGGAAAGCTATACAGATCCCTCGTTGCCCCTTGCGCCGGCGTTGACCAAGATTCTTGGGCGATTTTTATTGGGCGCTCAATAGCCTCTAACACCCGCCCAATAATCGGTAAGCTTCAGCTGGCGTCCAGCTCCGCCTCCACGGCATCAAGAAAGCCATGCATATCCACCACCGTCTCATTGTCTGGGTCGGTGGTTTTGCCTTTGAGGTCACCGGTAATAATGCCTTTGCCCACGGTATCCACAAGCGCGTCCTTCAGCTTTCTTGAATAGGTGCCCAGTGCTTCGTTGTCTTCTCGCAGCGCCAAAGTGTCTAGTGCATTGGCCAGTGCGTATAGCAGTGCCGAAGAGTTAAACAGGGCAACCTCGCCGTTGCTTTCTTGATACTTCAGATACAGGTCATGGGCAGTGCCGTGGGGCGCTTCAAACAGCATGGTGCCATCGGTGCTTTCGATCACCGAGCTTGCTGTGGCAAGGCTGCCGCCCAAGGCGGCAGAAATGTCAGAAAAAATATCACCGTCCAAATTTTGCGCGGGATACAGGGCATTGCGCGGTGGATCCGCCACCAGTTTCACGAGTTGACGTGACGGGCGCATGATCATGAAGGAGGGGGGCGGCGTATCGGCTTTCGCCAGCTCTCGGCGCACGTCGGTGATGATATCGCTGAAGACATCGTCGTAGGCCATGTACTCGCGCTTTAAGCCGAAATAGACTTCTTTGTCTTTTTGCGATGCATCACGAAAGACCTGGCTCACCCAGTCCTTGATAGATTGTCGGTCATTGGACATAAATAACATCGGGTCGCCTTTGCTGACGTTGCGAGCGTGTTTTTCCTCACCGTCAACAATCACTTTGACAATGCCATCTTCTGGCGCTGGTGCGTTGTAGCTTCCGTACTGATCACCGCCACCGGCACTCATGCGAGAGATGGAAACGTGGGCCTCACGGCCAGAGATGCCGTACTTTTTCAGCTGTTTGACCAACTTAAAGAGTTTTCGTCCAGAGGTGTTGTCCGGAACCCCCCATAAACCCCGTTCCGGCGGATTGGCCACGATTCGGGCCGCCTGGGCGTCGATGAGTTCGTAGTGATACTCCAAGCCCAGTTTTTCAAACTGCGCCTTGTAATGCTGTTCGAAGATGTTTTCGATCGCCTCGCGCATGACTCCGTCATAGCCAGGGATCACGGTGTCTTTAAGGCCCAGGTAGGTATGGCGTTTTTCATCGATGGCCAGCTGAAAAAACTGGTGCGCCCAAGCCTCTACATCGGCCATGGCGTTGGTTGCCAGCAGCCAGGGGTCACCTTTATTGATGAACCGCCGATGCACCTCAACCGGATTGCCGCTTTCCCCCACAAACATCAGTCGCGCTACACCAGTTGCCTCCGACAGGGCATTAGCACTGTGTTTTATGCCCCCGCCTTCCATGGTCGATACCGTAATGTCTCGATCAAGCCATCCCGGTCGTCGAATTTTTAGGTTTCTAAACTGTATGTCTTCACGGGTGATATTGCCGCCAATGCCTTTACGGATAGCACCGTTGGGCGACTTGGTTGCCAGTCGATCCAGCGTGTCTTCCTTGACGTGAGGGTGTTTGGCCAGCAAACCATCCAGTTGGTCACGGTTGACGGTCATGCCGGCGTTCTTGATTCCCACACCATGGGTTTTAAGCGCCTCGATGGCATCACGGACCGCGTCGCCGTTGGTCAGCAGGCGATTTTCCGCAGTCAGATCGATCTCCACTAGGTCAATGTCCAGTCGCTCAGTGACAAAACGCTTAAGGATGATTTCAAACGCCACCTGGGCCATCTCATCGCCGTGGAGGACAACAAGGGGTTTATCAACAGCGATACGCGAGGCCATGGATGCTCCTGGTATTTAGTCAAATTCAGCGGGAAAACGCGGGCCCAGATTATAGGCTAACGATGAAATTCTTGCAGTAAGGTCGATGATGTTACCGTTCTGCAATGGGTGTTTTACATCTGGGGTAAGCCACACCCAGGGACCTCGCATTGGTCAGTTAGAATCGTTGTCGTCGCTAAACAGGGCAAAAATCTCTTCGCCGGTCAGATTCTCTGTGTCGTTACCGAAATGGTAGTAGGGTGGTTTTTCTTCAATGAATACCTGACGCTTGAAGGTCAAGTCTTGCTGATCATCAAACAAACCCACGGCAACCATATGTTGCTGACTTTCTTTTAGTCGATAGAAAAGGTGGGTGCCGCAACGGGCACAAAATCCACGTTCCGCCCAGTCTGAGGAGCTAAAAAGGCTTAGGTTCTCCTCGCCGGATATTGTGACCTCAGTGCCACAATCCAATTCTAGATAGGGACCGCCACCCCAGCGACGACACATGCGGCAGTGGCAGCCGCCAACGTGAGAGGCCGCCTGAGCTGCGCTAAGAGTAATTGCGCCACACAGGCAAGATCCACTGCGAGGCGAATGAGCTTCGGTCATGGGCGCAGACGCCGACTAACGGTTATTCGAAACCGTTGCGAAATAACATGTCGGCGCGCTGTCCCGGTGCCCAGAACCCACCAGACACGGAAAACTGCCCACCCTGGGAGCGTGCCACGACGGACTGGCCTACCGTCCCGGTGAGGGAGAAGTCGCCACCGGTACTGGTGGAGCCGCCTGCGGCAATCACCGATCGGGTAATGGAAAACTCGCCGCCGGACGATTGGGCAATAGCGCCGGGGACAGCGGTGATCAAAAGGGCAAAGGCTAATGACTTCATTGTAGATGCTCCGATTTCCATCTTTCCATTATAGCGCGAGCTAGCGGCGATTCCAGTTGGCCCTGAAACCGCCATTTTCGGCGGTATCAAGCCGCTAACCTCTATGCTTCAGGACACTTTTCGCTTTGGCAGCTGCCAGTCGGGGCGCACGAAGTGGCAGGTGTAGCCATGGGGGATGCGCTCTAGGTAATCCTGGTGTTCCGGCTCGGCTTCCCAAAATGGGCCCACTGGTGCCACCTCGGTGACCACTTTTCCAGGCCACAAGCCTGACGCATCCACGTCGGCAATGGTGTCCTTCACGGTAGCTAATTGTTGGTCATCTACGGTGTAGATGGCGGATCGATAGGACATGCCCCGGTCATTACCTTGCCGGTTAGGCGTTGTGGGGTCATGAATCTGAAAGAAAAACTCTAACAGCTGGCGGTAGGACATGACCTCTGGGTCAAAAATCACCTCAATAGCCTCGGCGTGAGTGCCATGATGGCGATAGGTCGCGTTGGGGACATCGCCGCCGCTATAACCAACCCGAGTAGAAATAACTCCAGGCATTTTGCGAATCAGATCTTGCATACCCCAGAAACAGCCGCCGGCAAGAACGGCGCGTTGGTGATTGTTGTCCGTCATGGTGAGCCCTCATCGATGCTCACTAGTTATGGTGTCAAAAGGCGGTTGAGTCAACTGTCAGGTTAAGACAGAGGGCGGGGTCACCGCTATCATGGGGCATGGACGAGCCCCAGGACATCCAAGTGTATTTCGATGGCAGCTGCCCAGTTTGCCGAGCAGAAATTGAAACCCTTGACCAGGCGAGTCGATCGCAATCCATTACGTTCATCGATTGTTCCCAGCCCACGGATCAGCGGCCAACTGACGGTGCTGAAAGACCGACCCAGAAGCAACTGCTGAGGGCATTTCATGTGTTTGCCGACGACCGGTGGCTTGTAGGGCCCGACGCGTTTGCGCGAATTTATCAGGCTGCGGGTTTGCAACGAATGGCGCGGCTTTGGGGTTCAAAAAGACTCAGGCCGTTGGTGAGTTTGGGTTATCGAATATTTCTCTTTTGTCGTCCGTTGCTAGCGGCCATTGGCGCCGCCCGAGCGGTCCGTTGGTTCCTTGAGCGGGAGGCACGTCGGTCCTGATGCTGTTGACCGATCAGAGCTGCTGAGTACAGCTATACTGGTGTTTTTTCAGAGACACTCTTGAATGAAAGCCATCGGATACGAAACTGCTGGACCCATAAGCCATCCTGAGGCTTTGGTCACCTTTGATGCCCCTGAGCCGGAGATTGGTCCTCGGGACTTGCTTGTCACCGTTCATGGGGTATCGGTCAATCCTGTGGATACCAAAGTACGCACCCGGGCTAGCGCCGAGTCGGGGCAAAAGAAAATTCTAGGATTCGATGCATCCGGGGTCGTGGAGCAGGTGGGGGCAGAAGTCACCGCTTTTGCGCCGGGCGACGCGGTGTTTTATGCCGGGGATATTACCCGCCAAGGCACCAACGCCCAGCGCCATGTGGTTGACGAACGTATTGTCGGAGCCAAACCTTCCTCACTCAGTCATGCTGATGCAGCGGCGTTGCCTTTAACCGCCATCACTGCCTGGGAGATGTTATTTGATTCCTTCGCCTTGATTGAGGGGCAGGGTGAAGGGGAGGCGCTACTGATTATTGGCGCCGCTGGCGGTGTGGGATCGATCTTGGTCCAGTTGGCCAGGCAGCTTACCAAGCTTACGGTGGTGGCAACGGCGTCCCGCCCAGAAACCAAAGAGTGGGCCCAAAAAATGGGTGCTCACCATGTTATTGATCACCATCAAGCTATGGCGCCGCAGTTGGGCGAGCTAGATCTTGCGCCCCAATACGTGGCCTGCCTGACTGCCACGGATGAACATTTTGATTCGGTGGTGGAGTTCATCAAACCCCGAGGTCATATCGCGGTGATTGACGACCCCCAATCCCTCAATGTGAACTCGATGAAACCTAAGGCTTTGTCCCTGAGTTGGGAGTTTATGTTTACCCGATCGATGTTCCAGACGCCGGATATGATCCAACAACAGCTGCTGCTAAATCGTCTTTCGAAGTTGGTTGATGCAGGTACTGTGATGACCACCGCGACCCGCAATCTGGGCCCAATGACGGTCGCCAATCTCATCACAGCTCACACTTTGCAAGAGAGCGGGCAGGCGATTGGCAAAATGGTGTTAGAGGGTATTTGACGGTTTCGGTTTGCAGTGACCAGACTTGCGACCATAAAGGCTAAGCAAGTCCAGGAATGTAGGCCAGATCGGCTATGACTTGGCAAGACTTTGGTGGATAACGAACCAATGAGTAGATGGCGTTTAGTTTCATTATTGGCTTTTCTCTTGATCGGCAGTACCGCCTATGGGTCACCCAAGGATGGTGCCGGGTTTAGCCCTCGCGACGATGTAGCTGGCGATATTTCCGCTGTCCTTGCCCGTGCGCTGGATGAGGAAAAGTTGGCGCTGATTGTGTTGGGCGCCAACTGGTGTCACGACAGCCGCGCTTTGGTCGCCCGCTTGGACGATCCGCCGCTCAAGGCCTTGATACAGAGCCGGTTTGTGACGATGCTGGTTGATGTGGGTTATTACCAATACGGGCAATCAGTGATGCAGCGTTTTGGTGAGCAAATCTACTACGCAACGCCCACGGTGTTAGTGGTTGATCCGCGAACTGAAGCCGTGATTCCACATCCGGATCGTCATCAATGGGGGGCAGCGGCCAGCATTAGTATGGCTGACTCGGTGAATTACTTTCGTGAGTTTAGGGCCCCTAAGGTAGCACCCGTTGGTATTGATCCTGCGATAAGCAGGTCAGCCCTAGAAGCACTGGCTATGGTCGATCAGTTTGAAATGGCTCAGGCGAAAAGAGTAGCGACAGGCTATGAAGTTGTGGGTCCATTGCTAGCGGTGCTAGATCAATCAAAACAAAAGCCCGCGAACTTCGATCGGCTATGGCGGGAATTGGCAGCGTTTCGCAATGGCCTGTCCAGCGATATTCATGCTCATCGGCAAGCACTGCAGCGCGGCGAAAAGCCCAAGTATTCCTTGCAATCACTGAACAAGAAATACGACCGACTGTCTTGGGAACCATGAGTCAACGTAAATTTGCTCGCTTGATTAAGAAAGTGAATTGGTATCCGCCGTTATTGGGGGCCGGAATTCGGGTTCAATCTCATAACCAAGATTTCACGCGCTTCGACGTTCAGCTGCGGCCAAAGTGGTATACGCGAAACTTGTTTGGCACCCATTTTGGTGGGTCGTTGTTTGCCATGAGTGACCCGTTTTTCGTATTTATCGTGACCATGAACCTGGGTTCTAACTACATCGTTTGGGACCAATCCGCGGCTATTGATTTTCTTAAGCCAGCCAAAGGCATTATTTCGGGGGTGTTTGAGATCCCAAGGGAACACTTGCTGCAAATGCAGCAGGAAGTGGATGAGATAGGCAAGAAAACCTTTCCCTTTGAAGTCGACTTAACCGATGCCTCGGGCGTGGCCGTGGCCCATGTGCGCAAAGAGGTTTATGTACGGCGAAAAACGGCCCGCGCCTCAAGCTCATCGGTTAAACGCTAGTTTTGGGTAAGCCATAGCGTTTACG
>CAZLJY010000059.1:0-23240 GCA_964559945.1 uncultured Gammaproteobacteria bacterium
GCGACGACCCGGCCCAGGCTATGGCAGTGGAGCGTCTGGATGCACTGTTTCAAGCCCTGCAAACGCCACCGGAAACCCCAGGGTTCTTGGATCGATTGCGAGGTGCTCGAACAAAGCCGCCCCAAGGTCTTTATCTTTGGGGTGGGGTTGGCCGCGGTAAAACCTACCTCATGGATACCTTCTATGAGTGTCTTACGCTGCCGAAAAAGCGCCGGGCGCATTTTCATCGGTTTATGGAGGATGTGCACGAACGCCTGCGCCGTCATGCCGGCAAGGCCGACCCGCTTATACCGGTGGCAGATGAATTGCTGGAGCAGGCCACCGTCTTATGTTTTGACGAATTCTTTGTTGTCGACATCGCCGATGCAATGATTTTGGCCGGGCTGCTAAAGCGCCTTTTTGCTGGCGACATGGTCCTTGTTGCCACCTCTAACATTGAACCCAATGGTTTGTATCGAGATGGCTTGCAGCGCGCAAAGTTCCTGCCAGCCATCGACCTACTCAACACCCATACCCAGGTCATCAATGTAGACGGCCAAACCGATTACCGCCTGCGTATTTTGACCCAGGCGGAGATTTACCATACGCCGTTGGGCCCCGGCGCTGATGAATTGCTTAAAACTGCGCTGACCCAATTGGCGCCCGGCGAGATTTCTTGGGACCGCACCATCAACGTCAATAAGCGCGCCTTGACCACCGTAGCCTGCTGCGATGGTGTGGTCTGGTGCACCTTCGCCCAGTTGTGTCAGGAGGCCCGTTCCAGCGCTGACTACATTGAACTGTCGCGTCGATTCAACACCGTTATTTTGAGCGACGTGCCAATTCTTGAAGATGGCATGAATGATCCTGCGCGCCGGTTTATCAATCTGGTGGATGAACTGTATGATCGCAACGTGAACCTGATGATCTCTGCAGAAGGCCAGCCCGAGCAGCTTTACCGCGGCACAAAACTGGCCTTTGAGTATCAACGCACTCTGAGCCGCCTGACCGAAATGCAGTCCCACCAGTATCTGGCCCTGGAGCACAAGCCATGACCGACCGCCTCAACGCCCCTGTCGCCATCCACCTGACTGGTGAGCAGATTGGCCGGCTTTTTCTGGGCAAAGCCCATACCTTTGAATTAATGGAAGGGCCGGTCTCCCAAAGCGCATTTGAGCTTGATGCCGTGGTGGTGGACTCACCCGATGGGGTTTGCCGATTGGCCTATGCTGAATGGGAGGAAGATCAGGCCGCCGATAAACTGCTTGTCTGCGAATACGCCATCGAGCTGAAAATTGGTCAACTACATGCCTACGCCACCTACAGCGCCAGCATTGGTCCAGAACAACGCGGTGGCAGCCAGTTGGTGGATCAAGTGAAGCGGGCAGCGGAAAGCGATTTCATGCTGTGCGCCAAACTCCTGGGGCGATCGGTGCGTCGAGATTTGGTCATCGACGACGATGACGGGCCAGTGGCAGGGGAAAAATTTCACTGAAACTTAAGGCCGGAGGCCGCAGGATATTCCCGGACTTATTCCGGGATAACAGCAACGTCCGGCGCCAGAAAGGCATGGGCGACGGCGAAGTCTTTCGCCGCCGCCTTTTTATTGTCGTGGCGTGTTAAAGCTCAAACCTAACGCCGATAAACCCAGTGCGGCCGGGAGTCGCGTAGCCCAGCACTTCCTGGTAATTCTCATCGAATGCGTTGTTCAGACGCAGGTAAGCTTCGACACTTTTGGTCACCCGGTAGCTGGCGTTCAGGTTTAGCAGTGTGTAGCTATCCAGGCGGGTTTGTTCAGCGGCGAAGGTGACGAAGAAGTTGCGAAAGTCCGTGTCCAACTGGCTGCCGTTGTAAATCACATTACCCGACACCTGCGCTCGGCCATTGGCTGAGGTCCAGGTTGTGCTAAGGCTGGCAGTGGTTTCTGGCCGGCGAACTTCAGGCCCTGTGGGCTCAGAGGCATCCAGGTGGGTTACCGCCGCGGACACTTGAAAGGAGCCCGCAGGGGCATAATTTAGGCTGAACTCAAGGCCATCGCGCTCGCTGTCCTGGGTTTGGTTTACCGAGGTTGAGAGGAAATCGGTAAGGTCAAAGAACCCCACAATCTCCTGCTCAAGGTCTGCATCAAAATAAGTGAGATCCACAACAAGGTCACCGTCGGCGAACGCGTGCTCAACGCCCAGATCCCAGCCGGTGGTTTCCTCAGGTTCCAGGTTTGGGTTGCCTTTGAACTGGCCCGGTGTAAAGCCGAACTGCTCAAAAAACGTTGGGTTGGTGACCCCAGTGCCAACACTTGCGTGAATTCGGGTCTCAGCGCTCAGCTGCCAGGCGGCGTCCGCGGAAAAGGTGGTTACGTCTTCGAACTGATCATTATCGTCGCGGCGCACGGTGGCGCCGAAAAACCAGCGGTCATCCCAGGACAACCTGTGCTCCACGCCATAACCTAAAAGATCCCGGTTTTGCTCTGGAATTTGGCTTGGGTCAAAAGGCATTGTGTTGCGATAGCTCTCGTCCTCGGCTTGCAGAAAAACCGTGGTGCGTTGATCCAAGGCACCGTTCCAATGCCAAGTGGTCTGGGCGCGAATCTGTTCACGCCTGGACTCACTGCCAAAACCGGTGGCATCCGTTTCATTGTCAGACAACTCCAAACTGAGTCGGGAGATCGAGCGCCCCTCGGCAAGGGTCAGGGTCGAAGAAAGGCCCAAAGTTAGGTCTTCGGTTTTGGTGGAACTGGCATCGTCAACAGGCAAACCCTGCAAAGGCCCGCCAGAAAAATCAAAACCATCGGTATCGGCATGACGATTGGTAAAGCGTCCCAGCAGATCAAAACGCAGCGCATCACTAGCCAAAAACGACAACTGACCAGACACAGTCCGGTTCAGGTCCTGATCCCGTTCTTCACCGCCCAAAGAGTTGTCCTCAGACAGATCAAACTCCGAGCTGCGATAGATCCAGTTCAAACGTCCCTGCAATCGCTCGCTTCCACCGGCAACAGAAAGGGATGCCTGTTGGGAGTCATTTTCCCCGCCTTCGATGCTGCCGCTGAGCCCAAATCCGGGGGCTGGACGCCGGGTCCGAATCTGAATAACGCCGGCGAGCGCATTAGACCCATAAAGCCCGCTTTGCGGCCCACGCAGCACTTCAATGCGTTCAATATCTCGCGCCAGCAGCGAAGAAAAATCGAATTCGCCGCCGCCCACTTCAGACACCTCAATGCCATCAATCAGCACTAAAACGTGATTCCCTTCGCTGCCGCGCAACCGAAGCTGAGTCAGCCCGCCAACGCCGCCGGTGCGACTGACCGCGACACCGGGAACAAAGCGGAAAATATCGGCGGCGTATTCCACCCCAAGGCTTTCGATATCGGTGCGTTCAAGGACAGAGATTGCGCGGCCAATTTCCGCGCTGGCAATAGGTTGGGAGGAACCGGTGACCACCAATTCCTCAACCGGGTCGCTATCTGGCGACTGGGCAAACGCGGATGATATGGCAGCAACACCGGTCACGGCCGGCAGCAGCGCAAAGCGACAAAACGAGTGAACATTACCTTTCAAAGACATGACAACTTCCAACGCAAACCCGACCGCCCGCGCGGAGGAATGCTTATAGCGACAAAAAGGCCTCGCTGGCGTACCAGCGCGGGCGGCCCGACCAATCGGGTTGTCGCTACAAAGAAAGCTGTGGGCGTAAGGTATCCCAGAAGTTTTCCCGCTAAAAGACTGGTCCCGGCCTTTGGGCGAACGACGCGATGGCAGGTTTCCTGGCTTGCCGATAATGGCTGTCTGAAGCCGCCTTCCCGGAGATCACTCTCCCGTGGCGCTATGGCTTCCAGCTATCGACTTACAGTTGCGGGCACAGCCCCGGAATTTCACCGGGTTCCCTTTTCACTGCCCAAAGGCAGCACCATCAGGGCGAATGATCACCAAGCCCCGCAACCATGTCAAGCCATCCAAACAAGATGAGAAAGACACCCCATCGAAGAAAAGCACCCAGATGCAGAGGACGCGGGCCTTGATAGGCGTTTCATCGGAGTAAAGCGGACCGCAGGGAGCCATCCGATGAAACGCCTATCAAGGCACGCTTCCTCGTCACCTAACCCCGAACCAACATCGGACAAGAACGCCCATGAAAGCGCAGCCCCCTATGCACATGCGCTAAGATCAACAAGGCTTTTTCAGCAACGCTAGATCGCCCCAGCGTCCTGTAACGAGGCCAACTCCTGATCGGTCATCCCCAGCAGCCCCTGGTATATCTCCTGATTGCTCTGTCCAAGGCTTTGACCGAGCCAGTCCACCGCACCCGGGGTCTCGGTTAGGCGAGGCACCACGTTCGGCACCGCCAGCTCGCCCACACGAGGATCAGACACCCGGCAGATATTTTCCCGTGCCACGTACTGTGGGTCATCGAAGATTTCGTCGATGGCGCAGACCGGGCCGCAAGGCACTTGGGCCGATTCGCAGCGATTGATGATGTCGGCCTGATTAAGGGACCGAGTCCAGTCGGTGACCAAACCATCCACCGCTTCGCGAGCGCCATCGCGTTGGGTAATGGTGCCGTAGATTCCCTCGCCACTGAGCTCTTCTTTACCCATTGCTTTGGCCAGCCGGGCAAAGATCTTGTCGTTGGTGCAGGCGATGGCCACCCAGCGTTGGTCTTTGGTCGGGTAGTGGCTATGGGGAACCACGTTAACGGTAGCGGCCCCCATTCGTTGACGGATAAACCCCTCCTGGTCAAAGGCCGGCGCCAGTTCATCCAGGATGCGAAAGATGCCTTCGTAGAGCCCCAGGTCTACCACCTGCCCTTGGCCAGTCTGCTCTTTTGCCCGCAGCGCCATCATCACGCCAATGGCACCGTACATGCCCGTCATGTAATCAGCCAGCGTCGCTGAGCCGGGAGTTACTGGCGGGCCATCGGGTTCACCGGCGAGGAAACTGATGCCACCAAATGCGTTGGCAATCCGCCCGAAGCCCGGCCGACCCGCGTAGGGGCCGGTTTGCCCGTAACCGGTGACCCGCAACATCACTAAACCTGGATTGATGGCCTTCAGTGTTTCATAGCCAATCCCCCAGCCCTCCAATGTGCCGGTTTGGAAGTTCTCGCAAACCACATCACATTTGGCGACCAGTTTTTTGAATACTTCTTGGCCTTCCGGGGTTTTCAGATTTAGCGTGATGCACTTCTTGTTACGCGCCTCGCTGAGCCAAACCAGGGTTTCCCCGCAGTCGGTGCGGGTGCCAAATTTCCGCATGGGCTCACCGCTGCCTGGTAACTCG
This sequence comes from uncultured Gammaproteobacteria bacterium, assembly GCA_964559945.1. Lineage (GTDB taxonomy): Bacteria > Pseudomonadota > Gammaproteobacteria > Xanthomonadales > SZUA-38 > JANQOZ01. The sequence goes on from CAZLJY010000059.1 coordinate 5,253, forward strand.
ATTTTGATCACTTCGGCGCCAAACTCCGCCATCAACGTCGCGCAATAGGGTGAGGCGATATAGGTCGCAATATCCAACACCCGCAATCCTTCAAGAGGCTTCATTCCGCTGACTCCGTACAATGTCCGGACATTTTAAAGTAAACTTTGATCCAGTTCTTCTATCGCTGGGGTATCGTTGCCTGATGAGCGCTGTTCTCGAACAACATGACGACCAGTCTGGCGATCTGACGATTGCTGCCAAGCTGGCGGAGTTTGCCCTGGGCATTGACCTGGCACAGGTACCCAACGAGGTTCTCACTCACGCGAAACACTGCATCCTTGATGCCTGTGGTATTGCGCTGGCATCTGGCACCTACGAGTTTGCCCATAAGGCCACCAAAGGCATTACCGCCCTCGCTGATACCGACGGCCACTATCCGGTGATTGGCTCGGAGCTAACCTTGCCCCTGCGCGACGCGGTGTTGTTGAACGGCATTTTGGTTCACGGTCTGGATTTTGACGATACCCACGCAGGCAGCATTGTTCACTGCACCGCCAGCGCCTGGCCGCTGGCTTTGGGTGCGGGTTTACGGGCTTCCTGTAATGGTGCCCAGGCCCTAGCGGCGTACATTGTTGCAGTGGAGATGGACGCGCGCATTGGCAATCTGGCCCAGGGAGGGTTTCAACAGCGAGGCCATCACCCAACGGGGCTGGTGGGTGCTTTTGGCGCCGCCATTGCCGCCGGTAAGCTTAGCGAGCTGAGTGTGGAGCAACTGACTCGCGCCCAAGGTATCGTGCTGAGCATGGCGGCCGGCAACCTGGAGTTCTTATCCGCCGGAGATTGGACCAAACGTATGCACCCCGGTTGGGCAGGGGTGTGCGGATTAACGGCAGCGGCATTGGCCAAAGCGGGCTTTCTTGGTCCAACAACCCCTTATGAGGGGCGATACTCAATTTACAACCTGCACTTAGGTGAAGGCAACGAGATTACCCCCTCCGATATCCTGACCGGACTTGGCCAGCAATGGGAGCTTCTGGACGTTGGCTTTAAACCGTTCCCTGCCTGTCATTTCAATCACGCCTTTGCCGATTGCGCCATTGCGCTGCGTAACGATCACGCCCTAGATCCCAACGATATCCAATCGGTGACAGCGCTCATTCATCCCAAGCAGATGAACGTGGTGTGCGAACCGGAAGCGGCTAAACGCCGACCCACCAGTTCCTATGAGGCCCAGTTCAGCCTGCACTACTTGGTGGCAGCCAGTTTGATTCAGGGCCGCTTTACCTTGGAGGAGTTAACCCCCTCAGCCTATGAAGACCAGCAGACCTTGGCCTTAGCGGATCGAGTGATCTGTCGTCCTGATCCGGACTCTACCTACCCTCAGCACTATTGCGGCGAATTGGAAATCACCCTTAACAACGGCCAGGTGCTGCGCCATCGCGAGGCGGTGAATCGCGGCGCCAGAGAAAACCCCATCAGCGCAGGCGCCATCACTGATAAATTTATGGCCAACGCCACCTTAGCCGTAAGCGCCGACCACGCCAGCGAGATCGCTGAGACCATTTTGAACCTGGACCAAATCGACAGCCTAAAACCGGTTGCCAACCTATTGAGGGCCCGCTGATGTTGATGTCTGCCGATGAGTATCGCGAAAGTCTGCGCAGCTACTCACCCAAGGTGTACTGCCAGGGTGAACGGGTAGAGAGTGTGGCTGATGACCCGCGCATGGCACCGGGGATCGCCGCCGTAGGAGTCACCTACGATCTCGCCTTGGACGACAAAGCTAAGGACCTGATGCTGGCCACCCAGTCAACCTCAGGCAACACCGTCAATCGGATGCTGCATATCAACCGCCACAGCGAGGACTTACTAGCAAAACTAGAAGCGGTCCGGTTGGTGTGTCGGGAAAGCGGCTGCGCTCAGCGTTATCTGACCCATGACGCGCTCAACGCCCTATACCAGGCCACCTGGGCGATGGATGCTGACGGCACCGAGGGGCGCCACCAACGTTTCCTGCAATACCTCCATGAGGTCCAGGATAAGGACCTGACCTTAGGCGTCGCTATGACCGACGGCAAAGGGGATCGACGTTTACACCCCCATGCTCAGAGCAATCCAGACAGCTATGTGCGGGTGCTTGAACGACGGACCGATGGGATCGTGATCTCCGGGGTTAAGGCCATTATTACCGGCGCCCCGTATATGCATGAACTGCTAGTGATGCCCTGTCGCACCATGGGTGAGGCCGATAGCGACTATGCTTTGTGCTGCGCTGTACCAGTGGATGCCGAAGGCCTTACGTTAATTTCCAAACCCGCCGGCAGGCCCGGTGAAGCGGCTGCCAAGTTCAGCGCCAAGTATGGCCAAGCCACCGCCGTTGCCATCTTCGACAAGGTATTTGTGCCGGACGCCAAAGTGTTTGTTGACGGCCAATACCAACACACCGAGCATCTGGTGACCGCCTATGCTGCCCACCACCGCCATAGTTGCATTGGCGCCCGGGCCGGTTTTGGCGATCTGCTTATTGGCGCGGGTGTGTTGATGGCTGAGGCGAACGGGCTGGAACCTGGCAACGTGCAACACATTCGCGAAGACTTGGTGGAACTGATCAAAATTGTTGAGGGGTTTTTCGCCTGCGGCGTGGCCTCGTCGGTTTACGCCATTGATGACCCAGCCGGAAACTGGCAACCAGAACCGGTGTACGCCAATATCGGCAAGCTACTGCTGGCAACGCAAATTTACGACATGCAGAGGCTAGCCCACGATGTCGCCGGCGGCCTAGTGGTTGCGCTGCCTGGCCCGGAAGAAGACCACAACCCCCACGTGGCCGGCGACCTGGATACCCTGCTGCGGGGGCGCGCCGACGTACCCTACTCCCAGCGCATGGACGTGGCGCGAATGATCCAGGATCTGACCGCCTCCGACACTGGCGGCTGGTACTCCATCATCAGCCTGCATGGTGGTGGTTCGCCCCAGGCCATGAAGCGAGAAATCTACCGAAACTATCCGCTGGAAGAACGCCAGCAATTGGTCGAACGACTACTGGACCGGGGCGTTGCACCCCAGGCTAACAGCGGCGCGCTGAAGCGTAACAAGCAGGCGGGCCAGTGTTGCCCCACGGGATGTCGGGCCAAAACCGAAGAGTAGGCATTTTTTAAGGCAAGCCTACGAATTAGTCAGCCAACGAAAACGCCATGGTTTGGGTTGCACGAGCCGCTACCGCAACGCCATCAACCTGCTTGGGCCGAAAACGCCAGCGCAACAGCGCCTTTGTTGCCGCACGATCAAAGATGCGAGGTGGATCTGCATCAATCACCACCACGTCCGACACATAGCCGTCGGGACTCACCGTAAAGGCCAAAGTGACGAAGCCGGAAAGTCCTGCCTGGGCTGCCTGACGGGGGTACAGGGGTGGAATCTGAACCACCGGGGTTAACGCGCTCTGATCCGATTGACTGCTGCAGCCGGCGCCTGGCGGACACAGGTTCAGTGCCAAACCGTCACCTCGCAGCAGGCCGGCGTCACTGAGGTTTAGCAACGGCGAGGGCGATGGACGAGCGGAAGCAACTGCCGTGTCCGGGCGAGGAGGCTGGGGCACCGGATCCGGCCGACGGGGCGGGGGATCACGCACAATCCGTGTGATCGGTGACAGTTCCGGTGGCGCAACAAAACGAATTCCCGGGACCATGGTGCGTGGGTGCTGATGGGCGTAAGCCGGCTCAATCAGTTTTTTCATCAAAATAAATAACGCGCCGGTGATCACTACAGCCACGATTGCGGCGGGAAGATAGTCTTTGAGCGGTGTCCAAAGGGCTTTCATCTTGATGTCCTGCGTTCTCATCGATTCACCGACTTAAAACGCTTCAGCTGCGCCAACGGGTTTAAATCACTTAACGAAGAAGGGGTCAAAAAACCGTTTGCCGGGTTAAACTGTCAACACCCATCCCGACCAAAGAGTAAGAAGTAATGACTGACCGCTATGACCTGGTTCTCCTGGGGGCTACCGGATTTACCGGCGCGCTGGTTGCCGACTACTTACTGCGTACCTACGGTGTGGACGACCAACTGCGTTGGGCGATTGCTGGGCGCAGCGAAGATAAACTCGCCGCCCTAAAGGCGTCCCTGGGCGAGACGGCACAGTTGTTGCCAACCATCGTAGCTGACAGCGCCAACCCGGCAACCCTATCGGCGCTTTGCGAAAGCACCCGGGTAGTTTGTTCCACAGTTGGGCCCTACGCTAAATACGGATCAGAGCTGGTGGCCGCCTGCGCCGCCGCAGGCACATCTTATTGTGACCTCACCGGTGAGCCTCAGTGGATTCGGCGCATGATTGATACCCATGAAGCAACCGCTCAACGCAATGGCGCGGTGATCGTGAACTCCTGTGGCTTTGACTCCATTCCTTCAGACATGGGTGTCTTCTTTCTCCAGCGTGAGGCCAAAGCGCGTTTTGGCCAAACTTGCGACGAGGTGAAGTATCGCCTTAAAGCTGCCAAGGGCGGCGCCAGCGGTGGAACGGTGGCAAGCCTGATGCAGGCAGTGCAGGAAGCGCGCGCAGATCGCGAAAATGCGCGCGCCTTGGTTGATCCTTACAGCCTATACCCCAAAGGAGAACCTCGGGGCGCTGATGGACGGGATCAAAACGGTTTGAAATACGACCCCGACGTACCGGGCTGGACGGGGCCTTTTGTGATGGCCGGCATTAACACCAAGATTGTTCGGCGAGGCAACGCCATGGCGGGGTTTCCCTATGGGCGAGATTTCCGTTATGACGAAACCACGCTAGTAGGCTCCGGCATTCCCGGCTGGATGAAAGGGGCGCTGCTGTCCGTCGGTCTGGGAGGCTTTATGCTCGGTGCCACCATTGCGCCGACTCGCTGGCTGCTGCAGAAATTTTTCTTACCCAGCCCTGGAGACGGACCCAACGCGACCCAGCGGGAAAATGGCTTTTTCAATATCCTGCTCATCGGAAAAATTGATGGGGAGGTCAAAATTAAGGTGAAGGTTACCGGCGACCGGGACCCGGGCTACGGCTCCACCAGCAAAATGCTGGGTGAATCTGCGGTTTGCTTGGCCAAAGATGAGGTTGCGCAAGACGGTGGCTTCTGGACCCCTGCCTCCGCCATGGGCCAACCGCTACTTGACCGCCTAACGAAAAACGCCGGACTGACCTTCGAGGTGTTACCCACCTAGCTGTCCCGCAGAACCCAACAGTGAGGAAAACCACCACGAGGAACGCAGGTTCCTCCACCAGCGAGCGACAATAGCCGTGTGAATATTTTAGTTTTGGGTGGTCAGGGTTTTATTGGCCGACATGCCGTTGCCGCTCTGCGCGCGATAAAACTTGACCCGACGGTGGGTACTCGTGGCGCTGACAACCCCGAACGGAGGTGTCGCCAATTTCTCCTGCATGAGATGACTGATCCTGCACACTGGGACTCTGCGGTGAAGGAGTTTGACGTCATCCTCAACTGCGTTGGCATCCTGCGGCCGGTGGGGGCGTCGACCTATGATCGAGTCCACCACCTAGCACCGGCAGCGATTGCTCAGGCCTGCGAAAATCATTCCACTCGCTTTATTCACGTCTCTGCACTGGGACTGGCGACAGGGGACCGCAGCCGCTTTCTGACCTCCAAACTTGCCGGTGAAAAAGCCATCGAGCGCACCGATGGCGAATGGGTGATGGTGAGGCCATCCTTGCTGGATGGTGAGGGAGGTTATGGTGCCGCTTGGTTACGAGGCGTATCGGCGTTGCCCCTTTTCGCTGCCCCGACGGATGCCCAAGGCAAAATTGCGGCGCTAATGGTAACCGACCTGGGACAGGCCCTGGCCCGATTGTGTACCGGCTCCAAGCAGGAACTGGGGCTGGACAATCGTCGCCATTTTGATTTGGGCGGCCCTGAGACCTTTACCTTTTCGTCGTATATCCAAAGCCTTCGGCGACGAGCAGGCAAAGGACCCAACTGGGCAGTTCCGGTACCTGGCCTCGCAGCCCGCCTGGGCGCCCATATCTGCGACCTATTTCGAATCACGCCGTTTTCCTTTGGTCATTGGGAGCTGTTACGCAAAGACAATGCGCCTACCGACAACCGACTTCCTGAGCTTTTGCAACGCCCCGCCACGCCAGTCATCCCCCCCGGTTAGTTAAAGTTCGATGTGCGTTTGTGCTGGCGCGGTCGTTTAACTTTGGAATGACATCGATAATAAACCTCACCATGCACTCAACCAAACTCGATAAAGCCACAATGGAATTACCCAACGCCTCCGCATACTCACAAGAGGAATGGGACCAGGCCGCCGTGACTTCTCTGCGCTCAGACCCGGTATTTATCATCTCCCGAGTGTTTGCTCTGGCGGTCATGTTTTGGCTCATGGCTCGCGCCATCAACCATCATCAGGTATCCGCCGCGTTATTGCTGGTCCCCTTCACCGCCCATTGGCTGGCCATGTTATGGATGGGTCTGGTACTTAGCGCTTGGGTTGTGCCTTGCAACGCATTTCGTCACGACTATTTTCGTCCCGTCAAAGTGCTTCTAATGTCCACAGTGCTTGTGGGGTTATTGCTGGCGTTAATGAGCATGGATTCCAGCGCTGGCAATGACGGTTCATTGTGGCAAACAGTCACCCTGCACTTGGCCGCCTTAAAGCAATCGGGGCTGTGGGTCGTTGTCCTCATCGAAATCCTGGGTGTCGTTGTTTGGGTCCAGCCAGATATAAAAAAGTGGCGGCAAAAGGGCGGCAAATTTATCTGGCAGGCGAGCATCCAGCGTGGTGTGGCCGCTGCAGCGATATTCTTTCTAGGCATCGCCGCCATTTTCACGGCTCCCTTATTTGTGGATGGGGTGGACTGGAGCAAGCTATCGGCTCCCAACGTTAGCTGGTGGGTTTGGTGGCTGCTGCTGACCGTCGAAATTATCACTTTGTTGTTGAGTGTTTGGGTACATCAAAGTGCGAGCGGGAAAGCGGACAAGGCATCACGGGCACGAGCCAGCGATAGGTTGTGCTAGCTACTGGCGCCGCACATCTCACTTCGCCCCGTCCATCCCTCATCTAGGCGTATTGACGTTTGCCAAAACCGGCACTGGGTCGCAGCGGTGGGTATATTTGACTGATGAACCTAATCAGATGGACAGTGTTACTCATTACTCTGTGGGTTTGCGCCTGCTCAACTCAGCCGGTCAAATCACCCCAGGCTACCTCCCTGCTAATTTTCGGCGCCAGCGGACGCATTGGCAGCGCGTTGGTGGACGAGGCCTTGCTGCGAGGTTATCGCGTCACCGGTGTGACGCGAGAGCGCGACAGACTGGAAGGGAAGTTCGATGCCATAAATATTGTTGAAGGCGATATTTTGGACCAGTCCCGATTGGCCCAATTGGTGGGCGAACACGACGCTATTTTAGTCTCCGTGGGCGGCAGACCTAGCAGTCAAGACCCGTCCCAGTACATTGCTGCCACCGCCGCGCAGTCGTTAGTCAGCGTTCTGGAAACCCTGGGCGACGGCGGGCCTCGGCTGTTGTTTGTGGGCAATCTCTATACGCTTGAAAATACTCAAGGCCAATCCCTCATTGAACAGGGCCGAGCTGATGGCCATCGCAATGAAGCCATGTTCCGCGGCCATCAAATTGCACTGAGGCGTTTTCGGGCAAGTCAGCGCACCCGCTGGACTATCGCCACACCGCCGAATGGATTTCGCCTGACCGGGCGCACGGGCAATCTGCTCTGGGGGCAAGACAGACTCCTGGTTGATGACAGCGGCACTGCCCTATCCATTTCACTGCAAGATTTTGCCTTTGCCATGCTGGAAGAACTGGAGACCCCGCGTTACGAAAAAGCGCGTTTTACCGTCGCCAGGGCCTACCAGTGATTGCGCAGCTCGCGCAGTTTTAAAAACACCGCTTTAGGCGACGGGTTTTCCCCAAGGTCGTCGAACTTTTCTCGAAGGCCGGCGATCACTGTTGGGCTGCGCAAACGGAAGAACGTATTGACCTCTCTCTCCAGCGCCAAGGTAGTGACTAACGGTTGATCGGGGTTTTGCTGACTTACCTGATCTAATAACGCCGGTGCACGGGCGTTATCGGGCTCACGGTCTAGCGTAAATTCCAGGTTATTGGCAATGTAGTCGTGGCCAGGATAGATCTGAGTGTGGGCGGGCAGTTGGTCCAACTGCTCAACGAACGTTTGATACAGCTCCGCCGGATGTCCGCCGTTATGACAATTTCCAGCGCCCGCATTAAATAACGTGTCGCCACAGAACAGCGCCGGCTGATCGGTGTCGGACAACAAACAGATATGACTCATGGTGTGGCCTGGGGTATCTAGCGCTCGTAAGGTCACCTTTCCAACCTTTAGCACATCACCGGCTGACAACCCGCGACTCATATCCGGGATACGGTCTTTGGCATTGGCATGGGCAATGATCTGGGCGCCAGTGGCCGCCTGCATGGCGCCATTGCCACCAATATGGTCGCCATGTTCATGGGTATTGAGAATCTGGGTGACACGAAAACCCTCAGCTTTTGCCACGGCCAGGCATTTCTCATGATCCAGTGGATCAATCGCCATGGCCTCACCAGTCTCCGGGCAGGCAATCAGGTAGTTATAGTTGCGCCAAGCGTTGGCGGTCCAAATTTGATGAACAATCATCGTTGGCTCCTCATGCAGATGACGGGCATCCGTTAGCGTTTGGCTGGATTCTATATGATGATGGGCCCTTGATGCTGCAACGGGTGTTATCCATGAGACGTAATTTTTCGCTGCTGTTCCTGCTACTGGCTGCGCCGCTGGCAGGTGCCGAAACGATCTTGTTTGATAACGTGAACGTTGTCAGCATGACCACCCCCCAGTTGTTGTCCGGCCAAGACGTTCTCATCAAAGATGGCAAAATTGCCCGCATTGACGACGCCATCGAAGCCCCAGAAGGCGCTGTTATTGTCGACGGGGAAAACCGTTATTTAATGCCCGGGTTGGCGGAAATGCACGCCCACATCCCCCCCACCACTCAGCGGCGCAATGTCGAACGGGTGCTGACCTTATACCTGGCTAACGGCATCACCACCGTGCGCGGAATGTTGGGTGAGCCAGGCCATCTCAAACTGCGCGAGGCCCAGAACCGCGGCCAGGTCGTTGGACCCAGGATCTATACCTCAAGCCCATCGTTGAACGGCAGTAGTGTGAGATCACCCGATCACGGCAGGTCCCAGGTCAAAGACTATTTTGACGCGGGTTATGACCTGCTAAAAATTCATCCGGGATTGAGTCCAGAGGAATACAGCGCCATCGCCGATGAGGCCCGCTCCTTAGGTATGGATTTCGCTGGCCATGTGCCCGCCGCTGTTGGTGCCTGGCGAGTTATTGGCGCAGGCCAGACCAGCGTTGATCACCTAGACGGCTTTGCCGAAGCCTTGGCCTCGCCGGAAGCTGTGCAGCAAGTCCCCGCCAGTTTTTTTAATTATCTGGTAGCGCCCCACGCCCGGCAAAGCCAGATTCCCATTTTACTGTCGGCGCTGAAAGCGAAGAAAGTGTGGGTGGTTCCCACCGAATCGTTGATGCATCAATTCTCCGGAACCCGACCGCTGGAAGAACTGAAGAATAACCCCAATCTTCAATACGTCTCCCCAGCAACCCGGCGTAGCTGGCAAGGAACCCTCACCCAGGTTTTTTCCGATCCCAATTACAGCCTGAGCGCTGCGCAATCGTTTCTGCGTCTGCGCCTCAAGTTAATTAAGGCGATCCATGAGGAAGGCCATGGCGTTCTGCTGGGCTCCGATGCACCTCAGGTATTTCAGGTACCCGGCTTTTCCATTCATGACGAGCTGCGGCTCTACGAGCAGGCCGGGTTATCACCCTTTGACGCCTTAGCCACAGGCACCATCAACGTGGCTCAATATTTTGGTGTTGAACAATCCCGCGGCCAAGTGGCTGAGGGTTTTGATGCCGACCTGGTACTGGTGGCAGCCAACCCACTGGAGTGGGTCGGTAATGCCGCCAAAGTTGAAGGCGTCATGGTGGCTGGGCGTTGGCACAACCAACAATGGCGCAGTAGCGCACTGGAAAAAATCGCGGCGAGTTTTTAAAGGCCCTCAGCCATGCAGCGCGTGCTTGGGCTGTTGCTCTTGGAAAGGGCCAGCATTACCCAGGCAAACAAGTGTGACTGGGGTGTTAACGTGTGTTGCAAGAGCTAGAAACTGCTTGCCCGCACTGCAATCATTAACGCCATTGAATTAATGGCTGTCAACATGTTCTCAACCACTCGCTATTTGGTATTAGGTGTCGCTTTCGTCGCTTTGACCGGCGCCACTATTATTCACACCGTGCCAAAAATTGAAGCGGATGTGCACCGCCAAACCTCAACGGCGGTGGACAAAGTGCAAAGTATGGTTGTGAGCGTGGACGGTCGCGATGTGACACTTCTGGGGTTGATTCGAACCTCATCGCCGAAGCAAATGACCCCAGCGGTGGAGAGTTTCATTGATGCGCTTAATCAACTCCCTGCGGTAAATCAGCTTGATGCTTCTGTCGATATACTCGGTGTTGAACACAATGCTTCATTCCAGGCCGCCCAGACCCCCGAGCCTGCCACCATCAAAAGGACCTGACATGGTTTATTTAGCCGGACAAATCACTCTCTCATTGGTAACCGCTGCGCTGTTGGGCGCAATGGTCGGTTGGACGCTGCGCGGAGACGTGGTTAAGACGGTGAAAATCGCCTCCGATTCCGACTCCTAAGCAACACGGGTTTTCGCTCATTAGTTTGTGCTGCCAAAGCACACACCACCCTTAATAGCGGCCCCAATTTTACAGTTCACGCTACCTTTACTGGTGTTGACGTTCCGCTGAACTAGGGGATCTCGAATGTTGAGTCCTGGCAGTTTCTTGGTCGCGGTTTGTGCACAGAAGTCTAGCGGGCCCAGGCCACAAGCCACTGGCGTTTTTGTAGTGATTCTCCCGCAGTTGTCCAACTTGGCCTCAAATCCCGCCCCGATCGGCCCGCAAGCAGCGCCAGCACTCACCGTTGTGTAGTCAGCGTCGGCTACTTTTGCCACTCCCCCACCGGACAGAGAAAGACCGCCGCCAATGCCAAACCCCACATCGACGCATGCAGCGAGTTTGCCGTTTTGTGTGCAGAGCTTTGCCCCAGCCCCAACGCCGCTATAGGCCGAGAAACCAATACAGAACAAACCGCTAGGGTCACGCAACTCAACGGGGTTACTGTTCGCGTAGGCGTATAAATTAAATTGGCCACCTTCGAAAAGTATCGGGTCCCGTGCTGTCCAGCGGCCGCTTGCCGGCTCATAGTCACGTAGCCCCAGTCGAATCAATCCGGTAGCCGGGTCGGCAATGCCGCCACCGAAGCCAATGGCCAAGTCCATTGATGGATCACTATCGCTGGTCACCACACCATAAGCGCTGTATTGGATCTCTCTGACCACAGCTCCGGTTTGGTCCAATAGCAACCGAGGGCTGCCCACCTGATCAGTGGCCACATAAAACCGTTCATCCGAACGCTCAAACCCGATCAACAAGCCTGCATCGTCATAGTAATACCGGGTTAAGGTGCCATCCGGCGCCCGCGATGCTGACAATTGAAACGGGTCAGCCGGGTCCGCGAACAGATAGGCCGTAGTGCCGACTGAATCAGTTCGCGCCACTTGACGGCCAACACCATCATAGCTGTAGCTCACCGTATCGGCGCCACTCAAGGTCGCGCTAATGAGCTCGCCGCGGGCGCTATACACAAAAGCATCATCACCGCGTGTTTGCAGCATGCCGTTGGCGTCATAGGTATAGGCGATCGGGCCTAAACTTTGCTGGCGATCTTGGGGATCGAAATTTGCTGTCACGCCGTTGGCGGAAGACCGGTTGCCGTTGAGGTCGTAGCCATAGGTCTCCTCGACCACGCCATCAATGGTGACCTGGACCAATTCACGATCCTCACTGTAGGCAAAACCCAGGGTTGCGCTGGCGCCATTGATAGCCTCGGTGCGTTGAATCACTCGGCCAGAATTGGCTTCAAGGGTAAGCTGGAAATCAAACACCACCGTTCCATCCACGCTGTGGGTTCGTCTCACCAAGCGACCTTGGGCATCGTAGTCATAGTCTATAGAGGATAAGCCGTCAGTGAGATTGCTGACTGCGCCCGCTGGGCCATCGCGAGTAATGCTAAACGGACCGTATTGGGTTGTTAGATCATCGTCGTTATAGACGTAACTAATTTCGGCCTGATCATTTAATTGCACACCCGCTAAACGCATGGTGTCATCAAAACGATAAGAAAACGTATCTCCATTGATGGTGCTAGAGATTGGCAGATCACCATCGTAGGTATAGCTTGCGGTGTGAGGTACGCTGCTGCCTGTAGCGATCCAACTTTGGGATTGCAGTAGCTGCGTATCCCCTTGATAGCTGAAACTTACATCGGCCTGGGGATAACTAAGACTGGCTAAGCGTCCCCCTTGATCAAACGCGATTTGCTGAACTTGCCCGTCTGCTTGGGTGACTGAACTGCGTAATCGATCGGGATCGAAACTTTGTTGCTGACTGCCAGCCCCCGGCGCTGTATAGGCATTGATTTCGGAAAAGCCGGTGTACCCTAACCCATGGACTTGACCATTGGGCATGGTCACAGCGTTAAGATTGCCTTGCTCATCGTAGCCCAAACCCACCGTGCGGCCGGCGGGTGAGGTAATGGAGATCGGGCGGTCGGCCGCGTCATAGCTATAGGTTTCCACGCGCCCTGCTGCATCACGGCGCTGGATCAGTCGGCTCAAGTCGTCGTAGCTGTACTCCAACTGTTGTTGTCCCATCGCAACCCGGCTTAGTCGACCTACCCCATCGTACTCGAAGGTCTGGGCAATAACCTGGCTGTCCGCTTGAGTGCTAAGCACTCGACCCAGGTCATCAATGGTTTCGGTCTGAGACAGGCCGCTGGGGGTCGTTCGGGTAAATTGCTGAGTCGCCGCATCATAGCGGACGATGGTTTCGCGCCCTTGCACCGATCGGATGGTTTGCTGACTGACCAAACTCAACGGGTCAATCGGATTGGCAAGCACCGTCTCACGACTGGTTGAAACTGTGAGCTGTTTTCCACCGGGGGTTTGACGACTGAAGATTTCCACATCGGGATTTTGGATACCAAACCGTCCGGCATCCAACGAGCTCAAATCGATCATACCCGAGGGATAGGTAATTTGGGTTGATTGGTCTAATTCCTGAATAATTTCTGTGATCCCGCCCTCGCGATTAACATTGACCACACGCACTTGGCCTTCATCACTCACTTCCACCTCGTTGGAGCTACGGTAGCCGCTCTGGGTTGTGGTGATGACCGAAAAGCCATTGTCATTTTCTTGCAGGGCATAACTTAGGTTATAACCATCTTGGTCCAGTACCGACACCAACTCACCAATCTCGGTATAGGTATAATCCGTGCGGTGTCCATCGGGTTTGACGAACTGCGTCATTAGACCATTTTCAGAATATTGGGCGGTTGCGCTCTCATTAGCCCCGTTTGTGATTCTGGAAAGGTATCCATTGGCATTCGTTGCCAATTGAGTGCGTTGCCCAAAAGGCGCAACGATGGCAGTGGGGTTACCGGCCTGATCCATTTCAATGGTCGTTCGATTGCCGTTGCCATCCACAATAGCCGACAACAATCCTTCATCGTTGTATTCAAAGGTCCGCATGACACCGCCGGTTAGTGAATTCACCGTGCTTAGGTGTCGGCCGCGGCTATTGAAACGAAACACCTCCGTTGAATCGGGATCGGCAACAAAAAAATCGCCGGCATCAAAGCCTGGCAAAGCCAGGCTGAGTTCGAGCACCCGATTGGGCCTAGTTTCGTAGATGATTAACTTGCCATCAGGCGCGTACTCGAGCGCCGACACAGCCCGAAGCCGGGTGTCCAATGCCGTTGATCCGTCGGGCTCGCCGCTTCCGCCACCGGCAAGCCGGATCATGGGGCCGGTGTAGGTTACCAAGTCGTCTGCAGCTGCCATCGCAGTATTTGCTGGCGGCTCAATCTGGACGATGGAACGAGAAATACCCCTCGAGACCCCCAAATTAAAAAACGCCACTGAACCATCGTCAGCAATTGCAAACGCTCCCGGCTCCATTCCGTCAGGAAATTCAATGGCTGTTTCCAGTCCGCCAGGCTCCAGGGTGGTCAGAACGCCTATATTTTCATTTTCTAGGTTGGACTTAGAGGATTGGCCCAACCGTTTGTCAGACTGGAATACATTACCGGAAGCCGTGTATAGCAAGCCTTCCGAATCCACCGCCAAACCAAGGGCAAAATCGTCGTGAACCTGGGATAGCAGGCCATTGCTATCAACGGCCCACGTTTGACCCCGGAGCAACCCTCCTTGCGCATCTCGCATGCTGAAATAGACAATGCCATCGGGGCCAATTGCCAACCCAAATATTGTATTGTCGAATTGCGCCTCGGTTGCCGCTAATCCATCGACGGGTAACTCGCTACCACCACCGGCGATTGTCGAAATCAGTCCGTCGGGGTCCACCCGTCTTACGCGACCGGCAAGGGTCTCCAATAGGTAAAGACTGCCATCTGGGCCAAAATCCAGGGAAGCGGGACGACGCAACAGTGCTTGGGTCGCAGGCCCGCCATCGCCGCCATCGATGGTGCCCGTGTGTCCGGCAACGGTCCGCACGATACCATCGGAATCGATTTTGCGAACCAGATTTTGCTCCGCGGCACTAATATAGATATCGCCATTGGGCGCCACTGCGATACCTCCGCCTGCCCCGATGTCGCCAAAGTCGGTTTCCAGTGCTGGCGCCCCGTCGTCGGTACGGCTACCACCCCCGGCGATGGTTCTGATGGTGCTGGCAAGCAAGCCACTACCGGTGATCCGAGCGCCGTCACCACGATACAGCGACCGTGACTGGTGATCGTATCGATGATGTACATCCAACGACCATGCCCCCAGGCCATTTTGGTCCTGGCGGGACCCGTCCAAACTAAAAGATTGGGTCGCCGAACGAAATTGTTCATTGCGGGTGACGGTTGTTGCGCTTTCGCAATCTCGGTTGTATAGCCAACGACCAAAGGTGGCGTTAGCGGGCGCAGCCGGATTTAGACAATAGGTAGACTCGAAGACGTAAAGTAACGATAGCCGACCCTCTACCGAGCCTTCGACCAGTCGCCCATAAGCATCCCGTCCGTCCCATTCGTATTGAAACGTCTGGTTGGGCCCAGGCTCAAAGGTCTCGAAAGTGCGCTGCCCTGCAACATTAATTTCCAGCTCAATACGGTCAAGCCGAGGTGGTGTTTCCCCAGGGCCCTGAATCTGGATTTCTAACTGACGAGCACTGCGCCGTCCAAGAACACGGTCACTGCGATAGTTAAGGGTGTAGGGTGTGCCCTGAACATCCACCCGTTGACCAAGGGTCTGATTTTGGCATTCGACAATCGAACCGGCATCGTTACAGGGGTCGTCGGTTTGCCGGCGCTTGGATGCGGGCTTGGCCGCGATAGCTTCCGGATCAGGCCCACCAGTGGGCTGCGGGGGACGTGGCCGCGCGTTGGCGTTTAAGTTCGTATCGTAGGGCGAAAAGTGGGGTAGTTGCGCCCGCCAAAGTGTTTGCCCCGGTTGATATTTATTAAACAATATCCACCGTTCGTCATCGGTGATTCCCCATTGGGCCAAAGCCTCCCCATCATCGGCCACACCATCACCATCGATGTCGATCTCTGCGAAACCGCCGTTCATGGCAACAATGCCGATAACAACACCGTCAGGCACCGGCTCCCATTGGGTAGTCTTACGGCTATAAGACGCTGTCGGCACCGCGCTACCCACAGGCAACTCCAAAAAATTCTCCAAATAAAACGGCAATGGCTGATCAAATTCAACCGTATCAGCGCCGGCTGCAATAGCTTCATCAACACTGAGTTCCACGGCATAGGTGTAACCGCTGTTGACGGGCAATGGACCAGGCATCGCAGCCGGGCCGCTGTCACCCACGGTGTATTCCGTCGCCCGAACGTTGATTTGTTCAAGCACTTGCCGAGTTCCGTCCGGCATGACCATTTCGGCTTGCACACTGTCAGGAAATAATATTGTGGGTTGGCGTTGACCAAACTCGTCTTCGCTCATTGGACCTTCAGCCACCTGTATTCCTGTACCCGGCAATACATCGATTTCGTCTACCTTAGTGGTCAACTGCAGCAACACGGTATCGGGCATAATCGTGAACTGTTGCCAGGGCACCTGCTGGCGACGTTGGGCAGGTAGCCATCCAGGTTTTTCGAAATCCACGGTTAATAACCCACCGCCGTTAACCACCATATCGTAAGCGCCATCGGCGCGGGTCAATGTGGAACCAAACTGGGGATGGTCCAGGATTGTGACCCGCGCTTGCGGGAGCGGATCACCCAAAGAATCGAATAATACGCCGCGAATCACAGCGGCCCTTTCCGGATCGATGGTTGCAGGATCCATCCCCACTTGAACTGGGTTTGGTGGCAAGTACAGAAAACGGGTGGCATCAAACAGCGTGTAAGTAACGCCCCGTTCTAGGGCTGGCGGATTAAGGGTAGGTCCGGCTTGCGTTCCCTCAAAACTATCCGCGAATATGGCTTCAACTTGCGCTACTGAGGGTAGCGCCAAGAAATATAGTGTTGTCAGTACAGCAATTTTCACGGGGTTAATCCACATGGGGTTTCCACCTTTCAAAGTCGGTAGGTAACGCAATAGCGTGTTTAAGGTCGGTAAAGACTAACGAGCAGCCACTGAATCAAAACACCAGAATTTTCGACATTCACCAGATTGGCCCATCGATTCATTGGCTGGCGTGGCGTTATTCAAAGCCGTTAGAAAACAAAAAGTCAGGGCGCGGCGTTGCATCCAACTCAAAGGCACCGATATCGCAAACGGCGCTGCCATTCCCATCCCCATCTAACGGCCGTGGCTTACCGGTTTGATCGGTTTCTAGGCAGCTAAGATTGTCGCCTGCGTCGATGGCCGCACTGCCAGGTTCTAAGGCCAGGGTTGGCGTTAGACCGGCGTTGTTTTGCATAGGCCCTAGCATCGGGTCACTAGTGACCAAATTGACCGCATCGGTTGCGCAAGATCCATCCTCGATTAGGTTGTTAAGGTTTAGGTCCAACGGTTCGTCGTCACGCTCATTCAAGCAATCAGGGCCATCGATGCTGCCGGAGATAATCGTATTGGTGATCGAGGTGTACCTCTCATCTTGAACAATAAAACCGCCGCCAGTGTTGTTTGCTATGGTGCTATTGGTTACTTCCACATCTTCAAAATCGACAAAAATTCCACCGCCCCCATTGGCCCCAGCAGTGTTGCCGACGATGGTGGAATTACTGATGAACCCATCACCATCTAAATAGATTCCCCCACCGCGGGGGCCTCGGAAACCTCCCGTTGCAACATTGTTGAATAGGGTTGATCCGCTGACCGTCAACAGAGGGCCGTTTTGATAAATACCGCCGCCAGTGGCAGCGGTATTTCCATCGATGATGCTGTCAACGATTGTCATCGGTTCGAAAAAGCTAGATAAGCCGCCACCGCCGAACTCAGCGGTGTTGTTGGTTATGCGACTGGCCACAACGGTCAACGTTTCGCCGTTTAGTACAGCGCCGCCTCCCCCGAAACTCGAAGCCCTGCCATCGGCCAGGGTGATTTTCTGTATCACCACTTCATCGTTGGATTGAAAACGGTCATCTTGAAAGTGGAAAATCCTTGATGCGTTGTTGCCGGACACCGTCAGCTGCTCTTGTCCGGGGCCATCGATGGTTAAACTTTCTTCCACAAGCAGTTCGGTGCCGCTCAATAGAATTGTGCCAGGCAAGATTGATGGGTCAAAAACGATGGTGTCACCTTTAGCGCCGGCGATGCATTCACCCGGCGAATCACCGCTAGGAGTATCGGTATTGGCTGAAATGACTGCCTCGCGCAAGGAACAACTCCCCGTATCAGCAACGCGATCAAGCAGGGTAGTGACCACAATCGGCGGAGACGTTTCAAC
>CAZLJY010000060.1:0-23088 GCA_964559945.1 uncultured Gammaproteobacteria bacterium
AACTACAAGTGGGCCATTTGGCACCGCAAAAAGGCATTACCCTGTCCGGCGGTGAGCGCCGGCGGGTAGAAATTGCCAGGGCATTGGCCGCTGATCCTCGCTACATCCTGCTTGATGAGCCCTTTGCGGGTGTAGACCCCATTTCGGTCAATGAGATCCAACGCATTGTCAGCCACCTTAAGGCCCGGGGTATTGGCGTCCTGGTCACCGACCATAACGTTCGAGAAACGCTAAAAATTTGTGACCACGCTTACATACTGAGCGACGGCCAAGTGCTTTCTGAGGGCACCCCTGAAGAAGTTTTAGCCAACCGACAGGTCCGAGAAGTCTATCTTGGCGAAGATTTTACCCTTTAAGCCTTGCTCGGCAGGCACCTAAGCGAGGTCATGACAAATGACACGGTTCTTTACACTCCCCGCACTAGTAAAGGGTCATAACGGGGCATAAAATACCCGAAACTTCGCGCCAAACTGTGGCGTGACAAAACCACCGTTTCGACATTTTTCGGCAAGTGGTTATCAGGCACTATTGAATTGAAACCCGCCCTACAACTGCGTCTTGGGCAACAGCTCAAAATGACGCCCCAACTGCAGCAGGCTATCAAGCTGTTGCAGCTTTCCTCGCAGGAACTGGAAACTGAGCTGCTGGAGGCCCTGGAAACCAATCCTCTGCTGGAACGGGAAGATTTGGCGCTCAGCAGTGATCGAACAGATGATCACAGTTCAATCAATGACGTCAGTGAAACGGCCGTTTCAGATAGCGACGGCGCTGACAGCCTGCCCTCTGAAGTCCCCCAGTCACCAGAACACGATGCCGGCCCCGAGGTTGATGCAGACTCTGGCGACGTCATTTACGAGGAGCGCTACTCCGCCTCTACTACTGCCAGCACACGCAATAGTGGCGACTTCCCTGATAGACCTATGGAATTTGCCGATGGTGATCAGGACACCCTGGCTGAACACCTGCTATGGCAGTTAAATTTGAGCCATGCTGGACGCAGAGATGTGGCCATTGGTGTGGCCATCATTGATGCCATTTCCGACGATGGCTATTTATCCGAACAAATTGAGGCTATCGCCCTGAGTCTATTGCCTGAATGGGAAGTAGAACTGGATGAAATCGAAGCCATGCGTCACCGTATTCAACACTTTGACCCGCTGGGCGTGGCGTCCAGCTCTGTCGGCGAGTGTCTGAACGTGCAGCTCAACACCTTAGACAAGGAAACGATTGGTCTTAGCGCTGCCAGAAAAATTGTCGCCGATGGTCTTGACCTGCTGGCCCGTCAGGATATCCCGGCGCTGCGCCGCAGTCTTTCGCTATCGGATAACCAATTGCGCGCGGGCATTGAACTAGTGCGTTCCCTGGAACCCAGGCCTGGGGCCAATTTCTCCTCATCACCCACCGAGTACATCAGCCCAGATGTGGTGGTGGAAAAACGCGCTGGCATCTGGATAGCCCGGCTGCCCGAGGACACCATGCCCAGCTTGCGGGTTAATGATTTTTACGCCGGCATGATAGGCAAAGCCAGCAAAGAAGACTCCAACTACCTGCGCGGCCAGCTTCAGGAAGCTCGCTGGCTAATTAAGAGCTTGGAAGCACGCAATGAAACCTTGCTGAAGGTGGCCAATGCCATCGTCCGCTACCAACGAGATTTTTTCGAATACGGCCCGGAGGCAATGAAACCGCTGGTCCTGCGCGAGGTCGCCGACACCATCGACATGCACGAGTCCACGGTGTCACGGGTGACCACGCGCAAATATATGGTCACACCCAAAGGCATCTTCGAATTTAAGTACTTTTTCTCCAGCCACGTAGGTACCAGCGATGGTGGAGAAATGTCGGCCACGGCTATTCAAGCCATGATCAACCGGCTGGTGGAACAAGAACTGCCAGCCAAACCCCTGTCCGATAGCAAGCTTGCACAGTTGCTGAACGATCAGGGTATCGACGTTGCTCGACGCACCGTCGCTAAATACCGCGAAGCGCTGAACATCCCTTCTTCATCCCGGCGCAAGCGGCTGATGTAAATCGATAACGGAGGATAACGACATGCAAATCAATCTAACCGGTCGCAATATCGACATCACCCCTGCGCTACGAAAAAAGGTCGACAGCAAAATCAAACGCATCACCAAACATTTTGACCATCTAATTGACGTCCACGTTGTGCTGGGAGTAGACCGCCATCAGCAGCACGCAGAAGCCACAGTAAACACCAGCGGCAAGAAATTTTTCGCTGACGCCGAAACCGAAGACATGTATGCATCCATCGACATGATGGTTGACCGCCTAGACCGCCAGGTGCTGAAACACAAAGGAAAGTTGCGCGATCATAGCGGCGACATTCCCCTCAAAGCGCTTGAACCCAACGGCCCACAAGCCTAAATTTTCCGAGAGCCGAAGGCCCCGGACGATACTGACCCTATGTTCATTTCTGATCTCCTAACGCCCGAACGCATAGCGCTGGATGTCAAAGCTCGAAGCAAAAAACGGGTGCTGGAAATGGCTGCCAGTCGGTTATCTTCTGAGACAGACGCCATCGAGCAGCGGGTCGTCTACTCAGGCCTTTGTGGCCGAGAACGAATAGGATCGACAGCGTTAGGGCGTGGGGTCGCCCTACCCCATTGTCGGCTACCGGATCTCGATGAACCTTCAGGCAGCCTGCTGCGACTGCATGACAGCGTGGATTTCGACAGCCCAGATGCTCAGCCCGTTGATCTAGTATTTGCATTGATGCTGCCGGACTCTCTGCAAGACCAAAACCTCAATCTGCTGGCCGCACTGGCCGAGATTTTTCATGATCCCCAACGGCGAACAATGCTCCGAGCTACACCCTCGCCAGAGGCCTTGATTGAGTTGCTTAAGTCCTGGGAATTGGGGTAGGTCTAATGACACAACCCATACCAAACACTCACTCCGTCCACGGTGTGTTCTTGGACGTCTTTAGCATGGGCGTACTCATTACCGGTGACAGCGGCACAGGTAAAAGCGAACTGGCGTTAGATCTCATTTCGCGAGGCCACACATTAGTGGCAGATGATGCACCGGATATGACAGTGACTGACCGTGAGCTCATTGTTGGCACTTGTCCCGAGCTACTAGCGGGGTACCTTGACGTGCGCGGCTTGGGAGTCTTGGACGTACGGGCCATGTTTGGAGTCGCTGCAGTCAAAACCCAACAAACCCTTAACCTGATAATTCATCTGCAATCGCTGGCCAACACCCCCACTGAGCAGAGCGCCCTAACGCCTCTGCACAGCAACTCGACAGACCAGTCAATCCTGGGAGTCAAGATCCCGAAAACGACGCTATTGGTTGCACCTGGAAGAAACTTGGCGATTTTGCTGGAAGCCGCCGTGCATAACTACCGACTAAAACTCAGCGGCGTAGATGCCGCTAACGAATTTATCAACCTCCAGCGCAACGCCATAAAGGAACATTTGAGATGACCGCCTCCTCAGCCGAATCGCAGCCAGCAGGCTCGGAGCTAGTGATTGTGACCGGACTGTCAGGTTCCGGAAAGTCGGTAGCGATGACAACGTTGGAAGACCTCGGCTATTTCTGTATCGACAACCTGCCCCTTGGACTGATCAATGCATTGCTAGATCACAACGAGAGCCGCCAGGAGCCATTGCCTCGAATCGCCCTAGGACTGGATGTTCGAGGCCAAAGAAAAAGCTTGCGCACCCTCGGAGACACGCTAAGCGAAGTTAGGCGGCGTATGCCAGCCACCAGCATTTTCTATTTGACCGCAGATGACCCTACCCTGTTAAAACGTTACTCAGAAACCCGCCGGCCGCACCCGCTACACCATGAGGACCAATCCCTGTCGGAGGACATATCCCGAGAGCGCAAGTTGCTGTCGCCGGTGGCTGAGCACGCCGACTTCACCATCGACACCAGCGTACTTAGCGTGCATCAGCTGCGCCGGGAAATTTGCAACGAGCTGGGTGCAGGCGATCGCCCAACGATTTTGTTAATCGAATCATTTGCCTTTAAGCGCGGCGTGCCGCCTGACGTAGATTTTGCCTTCGACGTTCGCTGCTTACCCAACCCTCACTGGCAGCTTGAATTGCGGCCTTTGACGGGTCGACAGCAGGAAGTGAAGGATTTTCTCGGCAGCCACGATCAGGTCAACACCTTAGTGGCGGATTTTTGTGCCTGCCTGGAACGCTGGTTACCTCAGTTTGAGGCAGACAACCGCAGTTACCTCACTGTGGGCATCGGCTGTACCGGCGGCAAACATCGTTCGGTGTTTGTTGCTGACGCCATTGCCAACCATTTCAGCCAATTGCGCGAACACGTGTTGACCTATCACCGAGAGCTGATATGAGTGCGTTGTTGCTCATTACCCATGGCAACCTGGGGGAAAGCTTGCTCGCCCAGGCCCATCACGTCATGGGGCCGTTAGATGTCGAAGTTGCGGTTCTCGGTGTCAACGGCAAGGAGGATATTGATGCCCTCAGTCAAGCCGCTGTAAATCTGCGGGATGAATTGAGCAAAAACCTGGTCATCTTGACCGATGTGTTTGGCGCCACACCGAGCAATATCGCCCATCAAATCGGCCACGGTCATCCCATTGTTCACGGAATAAATCTAGCGATGCTGCTGCGGGCAAGCAGTTATCCGCGCCTGGGTGCACGAGAATTGGCCTTACGCCTGGTTGAGGGCGGACGACAGGCCATATTCAGCGGCGATAAACCGCCCCAAACCACGCCCAGCAATGCCTAAGCGTCGGGTTGGCATCGTAAACCAACTTGGCCTGCATGCCAGAGCGGCTGCCAAACTGGTGAAGCTGGCAAGTACCTTTGACAGCGAAGTATCCATCGGCAACGACCAACGCCTGGTCAACGCCAAATCGATCATGGGTGTTATGATGCTGGCAGCAGCAAATGGCACCGAGGTTATTCTTGTGGCGACAGGAATCGACCAAGATGCCGCACTAGATGCATTGGAAAATCTCATCAACGATCGGTTTGGAGAAGCGCAGTAGCGGTAACGGCCCCAGCAATTAATCGCCAGGTCAGCAATACCCTCAACGCTGCAGGTGCGCCTACCGAGGGGACACTATGGCGCTAGCGGTTTACGGCACAGGGGTATCTTCCGGCATTGCCATTGGCCGGGCCCACGTGGTGCGTGGGCACAATCTGAACCCTCAGGAACAACCCATTAAGGCTGAACAGGTTGACGGCGAAATTCGCCGATTTCGCCAAGCCCTTAATCGCGCCAGCGATGAACTTAAGCAGGCCCGTCGCAGTCTGCCAGCAGATACACCGCCAGAAGTTGTCGAATTTATCGACATTCACGTATTGATGCTGGCTGACAGCTCACTGACCGAAGCACCCGTTGAGATAATCACCCAACAACAATGCAACGCTCAATGGGCGTTAAACGTCCAACGTAACCGTCTCAAATCCGTCTTTGAGCAGATGCATGATCCGTACATCCGATCGCGGGCCGACGATGTGGACCAGGTGGTTGGACGAATCCTCAAACAACTCAACAACCAGCAGTCCCCCAGCACTGACAAAGGCAATTTTCAGGGTCTGGTACTGGTGGCAGATGACATCGATCCAGCCAGTTTTTTATTGCTCCACCAAGAAGGGATTGCCGGTTTAATTACCGAGCAAGGCGGACCCCTATCACACACGGCCATTTTAGCCCGAAGCTTAAAGATGCCCGCAGTGATGGGGCTGCGCAATGCGCCGCGGTTGGTTCACGAAGGGGAAACGTTAGTCATTGACGGCGCGCGCGGGGTGGCTGTGGCTAAACCCAGCCAAGTTGTTCGCCGCCACTACCGACAATTACTTCGCAACGAGGTGGCCCGGCAGGCGGACCTGCAACTCATTCGTTCAAAACCGACCCAGACCCTGGATCAATGCCCTATTACGCTGCAGGCTAATGTGGATCTTGCTGAGGACATGGCGCTTGCGCAAAAAAATGGTGCCCAAGGCGTGGGGCTATTTCGCACGGAATACCTATTTCTCAACCGCGAGACACCGCCGGATGAAGACGAACAATACCGGGCGTACGCAAATTTGGTTGGCAAACTGGGAGGCGCAGCGACAACCATACGGACGCTAGACCTGGGCGCGGACAAACAAATGCTCCCCCAACAGGCGGCCAGCAACAACGTCGCCTTTGATCCTAACATCGTCGCGCCAGCAAACTCCGCCGGCCAGATCAATCCGGCATTAGGGCTGCGGGCGGTGCGACTTTGTCTAAGCGACCAAGAACTTTTCCTAACCCAGTTACGCGCAATATTGCGAGCAAGCGCTCATGGGCCTGTGAAAATCTTGATTCCAATGCTGTGCAATACCCAAGAACTGTTTCAAGTGCGACTTTTGGTTCAGCAGGCAGAGCGCGAACTGCGTAAGTCCGGCACCAAGGTTGGCGATTATCAACTCGGCGGCATGATTGAGGTGCCAGCGGCTGCTCTGTCGGCCAAAGCATTTGCCAAAAGCCTGGATTTCTTATCTATTGGCACCAACGACCTAATCCAATACACCTTGGCTATCGATCGAGTGGATGATCAGGTTGGCTATCTTTACGACCCCTTACATCCGTCGGTACTAAAACTCCTACAGATGACCATCGATGCAGCCAAAGCGGTCAAGACACCGGTATCACTGTGTGGAGAAATGGCTGCCGACACCACCTACACCCGCCTTTTGTTGGGTCTGGGTTTGCGAGATTTCAGCGTTTCTCCGGCGCGCCTTCTAGAAGTTCGCCAAGTGGTGAACCAGACCGACCTAACGGCAATCACCGCTGTAACCCGGCGGATCATGCGCAACCATCACCCCAGCCGAATCGCCGCTCTGGTTAAGGAATTGAATCAGCGCTGAGTTTAGTTGCTAGCCGGCAGCCCTGTGGATCAGCGAACGTGACCTGGGACAGGTTTTGGCGGACAATTCACCCACCAACAGGGTCCCGGAAGCGGCGACATGGCCGAGTACGCACGTAGAGAAAAATCTGAACAACAGCTGCAGCTGCTGAACGAAGCGCTGCGCAGCGGGCGTCTGCAACCGGTTAAACGCATTCTCAATGCGCTGTCTGCTGGTGAAATCGCTGACCTTTTGGAATCATTGCCGCCAGATCGGCGGGCTGTGGTCTGGGATTTGACCGATGCCTCCCTTGACGGCGACATCCTCGTTCACCTGAACGACGAGGTTCGCGCATCGGTCATCGAGACTACCGAAGACGCTGAGCTGATTCAGGCCACCACCGAGCTTGAACTGGATGATCTGGCCGACATTATCAACGACCTGCCCGATGAGGTAACCGAGCAGGTATTGAAGGTCATGGACCGGGAAGACCGAGAGCGCCTGGAGTCGGTGCTGCTGTATCCCGAAGATAGTGCCGGCGGCATGATGAACCCCGAAGTGGTGACTGTCCGCGCCGACGTTACCCTGGATGTGGTTCTTCGGTTTCTGCGCCGACGGGGCACCTTGCCCAGTATGATTGACCACCTCTTTGTTATTGACCGATACCGCCATTACATCGGTCGATTGGCGCTGTCAGACCTGCTTACTAAGGACCCGCATCTTAGCGTCCGCGAGACCTTAGACAGCGAGGTCCCGGCGATCCTTGTTGACACCCCGGCCAGCGAAGTGGCGGCCGCTTTTGAACATCAGGATTGGGTGACCGCGCCGGTAGTGGACGAACGCAACCAATTGGTGGGCACCATTACCATCGATGACGTGGTTGACGTCATCCGCGAGGAAGCTGAGCACAATGTGCTGGCCATGGCCGGTCTTGACGAAGAGAACGACATGTTCGCGCCGGTCCTCGCCAGTTCCCGCCGGCGAGCAGTGTTTCTTGGCCTGAACTTGGTCACCGCACTATTTGCGTCCTATTTCATCAGCATTTTTGGTGCCACCATTGAACGGGTTGTGGCGTTGGCTATCCTGATGCCCGCAGTGGCTTCTATGGGCGGTATCGCGGGCACTCAAACCCTCACCCTAATTGTCCGAGGAATGGCCCTGGGTCAGGTGGGTACAGGCAATACTGGGCCTTTGCTAAGCCGGGAACTGGCCATTGGTTTTTTTAACGGATTGCTGTGGGCGATGATCATCGCCCTGGTTGCCATTTTCTGGTTCCATGATTCCAAGTTGGCCATTGTGGTTGCGACGGCCATTTTTCTGAACCTGCTGGCGGGCGCTGCGGCCGGCGTCTTTGTACCCATGGTTCTGCGCCGAATAGATGTGGACCCAGCGCTGGCAGGAGGTATGGTTTTGACCACCGTTACCGACGTGGTGGGGTTTGTGTCGATTCTGGGCTTGGGAACGTTGCTGCTTACCTGACCGCAGCACGCAAGTACGCCGGTTCTATGGCGTCCGCAGCCACCGGGGTTAGCGATTGAAGCTGGGCGATTTCGATGCAATGGGCAGCGTGGGGATAACAATCGCTTATGGTATCCACCACCGATGAATCAAAATCTTGATCGAACACCTCCCGATAGGCGGCTGCGCCGGGTCCAACCAACACCATGGCCTGAGTCTCAACAGTAACGCCATCAATCACTCGCTGGGGATCACACACGCGCTCTTCCTGGACCAACACACCACCGCTCTGGGAAAAATCATACTGAGCGGTATAAACCTGCTCCATCCGAGCATCAAGCAAAGGCAATATCCGCTCACAGCCTGTGCGTTTATGTCCCTCCATGGCTAGGGCCTGCAGCGTAGATACTGCAATGAGCCCTAGATCTGTTCCTAACGCCAGCCCCTGAGCGGCGGCAATCCCGATCCTCACACCGGTAAAAGATCCAGGGCCACGGGTAACCACCAGCGCGTCGAGCTGCCCTACCCCTATTTGCGCCTCGGCCAATAACTGGTGAACCGTTGGTAGCAAGCGAGTGGCATGTTCTCGAGGCGCAATGGCAAACACCTCTCGACACTCATCGTTGCATTGCAGGGCGACAGAAAAGGCTTCGGTCGCTGTATCGATGGCTAATATCGTTTTACTCACGCTTGGCTCGCGGTCCGTGTCTTAACTAGCCGCCATTATTCATTAAGTTGTGGCTTTTGTGTGGAATTGTGCTGCTTGAGCCTGTGACCAATTGCGGACCTGCCTTAAGCCCTCTACCCTTGTCCACAGATGAGCACTCACCGCCCCATTTTTATCGTGTCCTGCGCACGGTCTGGATCGACCCTGTTGCGTCTGATGTTAGATACCCACCCCAACATCTGGTCGCCACCAGAACTGCATCTCCTTACCCTTTGTCAGCGTTTGCTGTGGGTACGAGGCATCCTGGGCGATCACGGCAACCCTCCCCAGGGTTTTTGGGAAGACGTTGCCACAGAGGTCGCTGACGATGTTGAAAAGCTTTTGCAGCCTCATCTGCTTGCCAGTGGTAAAAAGCGTTGGTGCGAAAAATCGGTCACTGCCGTCAATCATCTCGACATTCTCACTGGTGTCTATGCTCACGCCAACGTCATTGTGCTTTACCGCCATATGAGCGACATGGTGGACTCAGGCCTAAGGGCAACCCAAGATCGCGCTGACGGATACGATTTTGAGCCCTATTTCCAAGCCTGGCCTCACAGTCGCGCTGAAGCCTTGGCCAATTACTGGCTGGAAAAGACTACTGCGCTTAAAAAACTGGAAACCGATCATCCCCACTGTTTGCCGGTGCGCTACGAAGACTTAGTCAGCCAACCTCAGTCAACCCTGGCAACCATCGGCGAGTTCCTTGACGAACCGGTGCCTGACGATTGGGCAGCCCAGGTCTACCGCATCCCCCATCAACGCGGCCCTGGCGACACCAGCGCTTATACCCGAGACCAGGTCCAGACCCAGTCCGTGGGCTGCGGCGACCAACAGGATTATTCCAGCTTACCGCGACGCCTGATTCGACAGATAAACCAGACTCTAAAAAATATTGAATATCAGGAAGTTATGAGATGAAGTTAATTTTCATTATCGCCCTAATCAACCCCTGGCTAAGTGACGTTCCATGGTTAATTGAAGGCCAGCCCACCCAGGGGGCGGTGTTGTTCGGCAGCACAGCGCCGGGGGCCAAAATCACCCTAGATGGCAAGCCGGTATTGGTATCGGAAGCCGGCCGCTTTGTTCTCGGTTTTGACCGTGATGCCAGTGCCGAAGCAACCCTTGATGCCATCTTGGCCGATGGCAGCAAGGTTCGCCAAATCCTGAAAGTCGCCCCAAGGGACTACGACATTCAACGCATCGACGGTTTACCCCCAGCCCAGGTGACCCCACCGGAAGAAGTGCTGAGCCGAATCCGCAACGACAATGCCCAGGTTGGCCGCGCTAGAGCGATGCGAGAGCTGCGGGATGATTTTGCCGGTGGCTTTATCTGGCCCGCGGAGGGGCCGATCAGTGGTGTCTACGGATCTCAGCGTGTGCTCAACGGACAACCCCGCCGGCCTCATTACGGCGTGGATGTAGCCGGGCCAACCGGCACCCCAGTCATTGCGCCGGCGCCGGGAACCGTCACTTTAGCCCACGATGACATGTACTACTCCGGCGGCACCCTAATCATCGATCATGGTCACGGATTGAGCTCAACGTTTCTTCATCTAAGCCGAATTGATGTGGTGGTCGGTCAACGGGTCAGCCAAGGTGATCCGATTGGCGCCATTGGGGCCACCGGCCGGGTCACCGGCCCTCATCTAGATTGGCGAATGAACTGGGGGAAAGCTCGGGTCGACCCAGAGTTACTGGTCCCCTGCCGAGCCAGGGATGGCAATCCCTGTCGCTAACTGGCTCCAAGGGCCTTCAATCCCTTTCCAGATTTACTGAGGTTCACTCTGGCCAATGCCAGGCGGGAGTATCCAGCAAGCCCTGGCCGGCAACCTGGGTTTGACCCAGGGTCTTTTCCAATGCAATGGCGTTGCATTCTGGGTCTTTTTCCAATGCAGCGACCAAGCGTCGGGCATGGGACACCACAATCAGCTGGCTGCGTTTGGCCGCGCTGATCATCAAACGCGCCAAAGCCGGCAATAAATCCGGATGCAAACTGGTCTCCGGTTCGTTTAACACCATTAGCGAAGGCGGTCTTGGGGTGAGTAATGCCGCGATCCACAGCAAATACCGCAAGGTGCCATCAGACAGCTCGGCGCCGCTTAGCGGGCGTAGCAATCCTCGTTGTTGAAATCTCAATGAAAAACGATGGTCATCAGACACCGAGATACTCAACGTAGCGCCGGGAAACGCATCGTCTACCGCCTCCATTAACGCCTCCCTATCGCCAATTTCAATGATGGTCTGCAAGGCTGCAGCCAACTGCGCTCCTTCGTCATCCAACACCGGCGTTCGTGTGCCCAGTTGTGCTTGTCGGGCCGGAGCTAATGGGTCCGTGCGAAAATGGTCATAAAACCGCCAACCGGCAATCGTTTCCCGAACCGACACCGCTTCTGGCGGCAGGCCCGGGTTTGCTCTGTATTGAAAGATGCTTTCAAACATGGGCATATGCTGCGTCATCACATCCCAGCGACGTTCCTGGCGAACTTTCAACAGTGGGCCGCTGCGCTCCAGTAGAGAACTGGCCGGGCGATAAAATTCACCGGCCCAGATGCATTCGTGTTTAATCTGTGGATCTAAATCAAAGGCTGTTGGCCCTAGACTCCCAGGAGGCGTTAAGCCCAAGGATATGCCATAGCCGAAATCTTCCCCTGCGAACCCCATTAGCAGTCGAGCTGGACCATTGCTGACCGTCCCCTGGATGGGCTCATCGCCGGATTTCATGGCTTTAGACAAGCTTCCTGGCCCGGCCCAAAAGGTCGAAGCCAGTCCTCCTTCCCGAGCCAATGAACGGATCACACCACCGCCCGCGGTGTCCGCTAGCAGTCGTAAGGCTCGGTAGGCATTAGATTTTCCACTGCCGTTTGGACCCGTGATGACGTTAAGCGGGGACAATCCAACACGTAAATCCAGCAGCGATCGATAATTGGCAATGGCGAGGGTTTTTAGCATCTTCGCCGGGCCCGCCAGGCGTTCATTAAGTTGCGCCAGCGCCCCGCTGGGGAACCGCCGGTCACTGTGGCTAACACCGTTGATGAAGCTACCGATAGATAAATTCCGGCGTGGCCACATCCGCTCACCCTGGCACCTTGGATTGGCTCAGCCACTGTCGACCAAAGAGCGTTTGCCGCCCGTTGGCGGACCTCCTTTTCACCCAATTGCTCCCGGCGAATCTGCGTTTGCGCCGAGAGGTCCAACGGCCAGGGTGCCCGTCCAACCTCAGCGAGTCGATCCAAAGAGGACAACCAGCGAAGTAAAACGATACCAACCCAGGTTTGTTTCAGCAGCGGCGTTGCCTCAGCCGCCGGTTCCAGCTCAACCAATGGTTCAGCAAGGTCAGTCAACCAGGCTATTAGGCCATCTTGGTGGGTCGGCGTCTCGCCTTGAATTTGCGCGCCAATCACTGACAAAGCCCCATCGAGCTTTGGCCATCTTTGGGACGAATGGGCTAAGCCCGCAGCGTCTGTACGACTGGCCAGCAGTGTTTGTGTTACTGGATGCCGAGGCTCGCCGTCAATCAACCGTTTCCACTCTTCAAACCACCAGGCCAACTTGGTCATTGCAACACCGGCTTCCCGAATCAACGACAGCTGCACTAACTCATCGAGCAATACAAACTGGGCATTGATCAAGGGTTGGGACGCCTTTGGCATGAAGACCCGGGTCAGCAACACATCGGGGAAATGTTTTCCCAGTCGATCTTCCAGGTAGTAGTGGTGAGGTGCATCAGTCATCCGGGGATACCTGGGGCGATTCTGGCGGATCTACGTCAGCACCAAGATCAGGCTCTCGAACCGGCACCTCAATGGATTGTGGCGCCACGATATCTCGGCGTTGTTCCACCCCCAGTTCGGTCAAACGCCTTGCTGAGGGCAGCACTTGCCGCTCCAACGACCCCACTGAACGGTTAAAGCTCTCCACGCTGGCACCTAAAGACTTACCTAAGCGCGCTACGTGTTCAGAAAATACCCCGACCCGTTTTTGAAAGGTCTCGGCAAGCTCGCGGATCTCACCGGCATTTTCAATCATCGCCATCTGCCGCCAAGAAAAGGCAATCGCCCGAAGTAGTGCTACCAAGCTAGTTGGAGTGGCCAGGATCACTTTATCTCGCAAGGAGTCATCCAGCAGCGCGGCGTCGCGCTCAAGCGCGGCGGCTAGAAACTGCTCACCCGGGATAAACAGCACGGCAAAATCCGGGCTGCGCTCAAACTGCTCCCAGTAGGCTTTGCCCGCAAGTTCTTTCACCCGAGCCCGCACGTTTCGAGCGTGCTGGGTGAGCGCAGCGTCTCTTTGCTCCGGTTCGCTGGCGCTCTGAGCTGTCAGATAGGCATCCAGCGGGACTTTGGCATCCACCACAATGTCCCGTTGGTCCGGCAGGTGGATCACCATATCCGGGCGCAGGGGGCCGTCTTCACTTTGTACCGTAACCTGCTCAGAAAAATCGCATTGATCCACCATCCCGGCCAATTCCACCAATCGACGCAGGGTCATTTCACCCCAGCGTCCCCGCACTTCCGGGCGCCGAAGCGCCTGCACCAGATTGCGGGTTTCCGACTGCAGGGCCTGCTGATCGCTGGCCATTAGGCTTAGGTGTTTTTCTAACGCGCTGAATGAACTACGACGCTCTTTTTCCAAGGCTTGAATCTGCGCTTCGGATTTTTTTAAGGTCTCGTTAATGGGCTTTACCAACGCGTTAAACGCCTGTTGATGCTCTCCTAGACGAGATTCAGCCTGCTGCTGCTGGGCGTTAAAACGCTCCTCGGCGAGGCGTAAGAAGCTGTCAGCATTGCGCTTTAGTGCGCGCCCGGACAGCAACGAAAAACTGGCTTCCATCCGCTGCTGGCTTTGCGCAAACACCCGCTCACGCTCCTCGGCGATTTGATCGCTAGCGTCAGCTTTAGCCCGCGCACTGGCCAGCTCGGATTCAAGCTGTTGGCGTCTGCGCGAAAAACTCACCCAAGCCACCAGCAAAGCCAATGCTGCGCCGAGCAAAAATGCCCCAGCCATCAGCAACAAGGTCCGATCGTCGGCGTTGAGTTGTGACAACCATTGACTCAATGGGCTGGCCTTTAATCCTGCTGGGAGGGGGTGGCTAAACCCAACACCTGGAGCAAGTCATCGGCTTTGCCAATAATACGATCTGCGTCCCAGCTCTCGGGTGGGTCATCCAACGCGTAATAGCCGTAAGCCGCCGCCACAGCGGCGCAGCCGGCAGCGCGAGCTGCTTGAATATCCCGCTGATCGTCACCCACATAAACACAATTTTCCGGCGCCACGCCCATTCGGCGACAGGCCTCCAACAAGCCGTCTGGCGCGGGTTTTCGTACAGGCAAGGTGTCTCCGCAGATTAACGCCGCGCAGTCCTCGCGCAGATTAAGGCCTTGCAGCAATGGCTCGGCGTAAACCGCAGCTTTGTTGGTCACCACCCCCCATGGCCAGCCATGAGATTTCAACTGGCTCAACAACTCTGGCACACCATCAAATACATGGCTTAAGCGGCAAACGTTTTCACCGTAGCGCTCAAGGAATGGCCCAATCAACGCGCTGCGTTGCTCATCATTGGCCTCGGCAAACGCTGCCCCAATAACGCCGGCTGCGCCGCGAGAAACGTAGCGGCTCAGGTGACCTTCATCCACCGGTGCAAGACCCCTCTGATCGCGCAACCAGTTTGCGGCGGCGGCCATGTCCGGTGCGCTGTGAACCAAGGTGCCATCTAAATCAAATAACACCGCTGAAACCTGGGAAAACGCCATCACTCAGACCTTCTTAAAGGCGGCGATGTAATTCACCGACGGGCTTTCAATCAGACTGGCAGTTCGCCGAATTGGGTTGTAACCCACGCCATGGATATCAACCAAACCAAGCCCTGCGAGCCGGGCGCAGCGGGTAAGCTCCGAGGGTTTGATAAATCGTCGATATTGATGGGTACCTCGGGGCAGCAATCCCAGCACGTATTCGGCCGCCACAATGCCCAAAGCAAATGCCTTAGGGTTGCGATTAAGGGTGGAGGCAAATAACCATCCACCGGGTTTTAATAGCTCAGCGCAGGCCTTGATCACCGACCCTGGGTCCGGCACGTGTTCCAGCATTTCCATGCAGGTCACCACGTCATAGGAACCCTGTGCGCCTTGGGCATGTTCTTCCACGGTGATCTTTTGATAATCCACGCTGGTGCCGGATTCATGCTGATGCAAGCCGGCCACTTTCAACGCCCGCTCGGAAAGATCGATACCGGTAACCCTTGCCCCCGCCAGATCTAGGGCTTCGCTCAACAGACCACCACCACAGCCCACATCCAAAACCCGCTGACCTTCAACGTCTGTATGGGAGGTTACATAATCGAGCCGAATAGGATTGAGTTCATGTAAGGGTCGAAAATCGCCCTCTGGATCCCACCAGCCGGCGGCCACCGCGTTAAACCGGGCCACCTCATCCGGATCCAAATTGGCGCTCTGAGTTATTTCCGTTGTCATGAGGCACTCTCAGCATGAAGTTTGGGGGCAATGGATTGGGTCATGGCGTCAACCTGGGTCCGCAGATCATCAAGATCTACTTTCAACAACTCTCGATCTTTCAGTAATGGCTCGCCGCTGACCCAGACGTTTTGCACCTGATAACGACTGCCGGCGTAAATCAACTGGGAAATCACGTTAAACAGCGGCATCAATTCAGGCCCCTGCATGGCAAACGACAGCATGTCAGCCTGTTTCCCTACTTCCAGTGAACCGATGCTAGCATCCAGCCCTAGCGCCTTTGCGCCGTTAATTGTGGCCATTTCCAGCGCATACCACGCTGGCACCGCCTGGGCATCACTGGCTGCCACCTTGCCCAGCAGCGCAGCGCTGCGCATCTCACCAAACATGTCCAGATCGTTGTTGGATGCGGCGCCATCGGTGCCCAAACCCACGTTTACCCCGGCCTGGCGCAATGCGTCCACAGGACAAATGCCGCTGGCCAGTTTCATATTGGATTCGGGACAGTGAATGACCGACACGCCATTCTCTGCGCAACTCTCAATTTCTTCTGAGTCCATCTGGGTCATATGGACCGCAATCAAATGCTCGTTGACCAACCCAAGATTGCGTAAACGGGCAAAGGGCCGCAACTGGGTGTCGCGCTGGGCATCTTTGACTTCAGCAGCGGTTTCATGCAGATGAATATTGATCTTGAGACCCATCTGGCGCGACAAGGCTGCCATCCGCGACAAGTTCTCATCACCCACCGTATAGGGAGCATGCCCAGCCAACGCGGTGGTGATCAGTTTTTCATTGCGAAACTCATCATGAACCGCTAAACCCCGGCTAAAGTATTCATCGGAGGTGCTTGCCCATCGAGTGGGAAAATCCACCACCAGCATTCCCACGGTCATGCGGAACCCCTGAGCCTTAGCTCGCCGGCCCACCACATCGGGGTAGAAATACATATCGTTGGCGGTTGTGGTTCCGCCGCGCACCATCTCAGCGATGGCAAGATCGGTGCCCAAACCGACAAAATCGGCGTCGGCAAATTCACCCTCAATAGGCCATATGCGGTCCTGCAGCCACTGTTCCAGCGGCAAATCGTCGCCAACCCCGCGCAGCAGCGACATAGCGCTGTGGGTGTGTGCATTCACCAGCCCTGGCAACAGAACCTGATTGGGTAACTCAAGGACCTCTTTGGCGGCAAGGCTACCCTTCAGTTCATCCGCTGGCCCAATCGCCTCTATGACCCCGCCAGTGATCGCAATCCCGTGATTTTCCAGCACCTGCCCTCTGGGAACCACCGGCACCAGCCACCGAGGGATGATTAGTTGATCAACCTGTTGAGTCACCCCTGAACCTCCGGAAAATTAATCACCTCATGAATGTGGGAAAAATCGCCAATCAGCATCAGTAACCGATCAACACCCACTGACACGCCGCAGCACGCTGGCATCCCTGCCCTCTGGGCGGCCAGCAACGCCTCATCCACAGGCAATGGCGCCGCACCGGCTTTAGCACGCTGCTCATTGTCGCGGTTAAATCGTTCACCCAGCTCATCGCCATCGAGTAACTCATCATAGCCATTGGCCAGCTCCATACCACCGGCAAATACTTCAAAGCGCAGGGCTAGCTGGGGGTTTGCAGGGTCAAGTCTGGCTAAGGCCGCTTGGGATGCAGGAAAGTGACTGACCACGGTAATTTGGTCCACCGGCAACGCCTCACCGGCGGCGGAAAACAGCAGGTCTAGGCATTGATCCCGGTTCATCTTGCTAGCGCTTTGTTGGTTCATCGCCGCTTTTGCTGTGCAGCAATGTCTCAATGCATCCAGCTCACTGGGGATTTCCTCACCTAGGAACTGGGACAGGAGACCGTGATAGCGTAATTGCTCAACCGGCAACGGTGGCAAAGCCGTCAGGGCCAAAGCCTGTTGAATGAGCTCAACGACCTCGTCCACCAGCTGGGTCATGGAATAACCCGGCTGATACCACTCCAGCATGGAAAACTCTCGGTGATGACGGCGCCCCGCCTCACCGTCTCGAAACACGCGGCCCAACTCATAGATTGGCGCACTTTCTGCGCATAACAAACGTTTTAGTGGGAATTCCGGAGAGGTACGCAAATATTCTGAGGGGCCAACGCCCAGGGGAGCGATGGCGGGATCAGGATTGGCACTTTGGGAAACCATGGGGGTTTCCACCTCCAACACAGAGCGCTCGGCAAAAAAATCCCGCAACATGCGATTTAGCGCTGCCCGAAGCAGACGCGCGCGGGAGTCAGCCGTGGGTCGCCAGCCAATGTCGCCAGCGCCCCCGGCCAAATTCACTCTTTCACTCTCGAGACGTATTCGCCAGTTCGAGTATCCACCTTGATGATTTCGCCCTCGTTAACAAACAGCGGAACCTTAACCACCGCGCCGGTTTCCAGCGTGGCCGGTTTATTACCACCACCCGAGGTATCACCGCGCACCCCTGGATCGGTTTGGGTGATTTTCAATTCGCTAAAGTTTGGTGGCTCAATCGACAGCGGTGAGCCATTCCAAAGCATAACGAGACAATCGTCTTCTTCCCGGAGCCACTTGGCAGCCTCACCGACAGCCGTGGCATCAGCAGCATGTTGCTCGAAGGTTTCAGGGTGCATGAAATGCCAGAACTCACCGTCGTTATAGAGGTACTGCATGGTCTGCTCGAAAATATCCGCAGCCTCCACCGACTCCCCGGAGCGAAAGGTCTTTTCAACGGTTCGTCCGGTTTTCAGGTTACGGATCCGCACCCGGCTGAATGCCTGGCCTTTACCGGGCTTAACAAATTCATTTTCCACGATGTTGTATGGATCACCGTCAAGAATGATTTTCATACCCGACTTAAATTCCTGCGTGCTGTAATTGGCCATGCCGTCTCCGAAGTTGCGCAGTACACTCGCCGTTGGCCCCGGTAACGACCTATGACCGTTCACCGTTACCCCCAGCGGGCAAAGCCGGTTATTTTACCGAGTACCCGCTATCATCCACAATCTTTAGATTTTGCGGTCTGGCAGCGGTCTGCGTTGATCCCTGGCAACTGCCGATGGAATTTCATTGAACCAGTCACCGTCTGCCATCCATCAACTCAGCCAGCTGCCCCAACAGGTACGCACGGGCCAATCCCAACAGCAGGCCGCGGAACAACAGTTTCCGGTGCGCATTCCTGCAACCTTTCGATCCCTAATTGATTGGAATAACCCCGCCGACCCACTACTGGCGCAAGTATTGCCGGACGCCAGGGAAATGAGCGGACCAGGAAACATCGATCCAGTGGGAGAACTGGACGCCAGGCAGGCCGGCGGCCTGGTGCACAAATACGCGGGTCGGGCCCTACTGGTGGCTACCAGTTCCTGCGACATCCATTGTCGCTACTGTTTTCGTCGACATTTCCCTTATGCTGATAACGCGCCGCCCCAGCAACGCTGGGTCGAAGCGGTGGACTATCTTGCTCAACACCCAGAAATTACTGAGGTCATTTTGAGCGGTGGTGATCCCTTGACCCTGTCCAATCGCCGGTTGGCGATGCTGAGCAAAGAATTAGAACGCCTGCCCCAGCTGCGTCGACTGCGCATTCATTCCCGCACCCCCGTGGTGAAACCCCAGCGTGTGGACGCTGCCCTATTGCAATGGCTAGAAGATCTGCCCTGGCCCACAAGCCTTGTGCTGCATTGCAACCATGCCAATGAGCTCAGTGGCGACGGCGTTAGTGCACTGGCGGATCTTCGCAAGACCGGTCTTACCTTACTCAATCAATCCGTTTTACTGAAAGGCGTGAATGACAATGTTGACGCCCTATCTGCCCTATCAGAACGCCTGTTTGCCGTCGGCGTGCTGCCTTACTACCTTCATCTACTTGATCCGGTTAAAGGCGCGAGCCATTTTGCAGTGCCTGAGGACCAGGCGACACCGTTGATCGACCAGTTACGAAATCGCCTACCTGGTTACCTAGTGCCCCGGCTGGTCTGCGACCCCGGCGGAACACCGGCTAAACAGGTGATCGCCTGAGCCGGTGGTTGACCGCCACAAGCGACTGTTAATAGCGGTCGCTGCCAGAAGATTACTTAGCCGATGCAAACCTGTGTCGAATTGGGGTGGATCAGGTGGTAAACAGGGGAAAAATGCGGTAAAACAGTGGGTTCGCGGGTTCTCCTAACAGCCCGAATAACACATGGCCCGATCGGCCTCAAGGAAACGGTTTGAAATCTGACGATCTATTGCGTCTGCTCGTGATCGAATCATCACTGGAAGATGCGGAATACCTGTTGTCTACGCTACGAAATGCCGGCATTGCTCCACGGCCGTCTAGCGTCAAAGACATAGACGAGCTCAATGCGCTGCTCGACAAAAAGCCCATGGACCTCATTGTGCTAAATCCTGAGGTGGAGGGGCTTGACCTCCAATCGGTATCCAACGCGGTTACCCGTAGCGGCAAAGATGTCCCTATCGTCGTGCAGTTAGAGAGTTTTAACGCTGATACGGAGCAAGAGGCTATTTTAGCCGGCGCTACGGCGGCCACTACCAGCGAAAACAGCGACCATATGGTTTCTGTCGTAAAGCGTGAGTTCACCAACCTCAGCGCTCGCCGGCGATTGCGATTTGTGGAAGGGTCATTACACGAAGCAGAGAAACGAGCATACGCTTTGCTGGAGAGTTCCAGGGATGCCATTGCCTACGTCCACGAAGGCATGCACGTCTTCGCTAACCCTGCATATCTGCAGCTTTTCAGCTACGACGATTTTGAAGACCTAGAAGGTTTGCCGGTGTTAGACATGGTGACCTCCGACTGTGCACCGAAACTCAAAGATGTCCTGAAGGCGATCAGCAAAGAAGGAGCCTCTGCGGAAGACTTAGAAATCCAGTTGCAGATGCCCGACGGTGATACCCGCAAAGCGGTGATGGAATTCGCCCCGGCCAGTATCGACGGTGAACCCTGTACCCAGGTTGTCCTTCGCGATCGCAGCGCTAATCCAGAACTAGAAAAAGAACTGCGCGACCTCAAAACCCAGGATCTAGTCACCGGCCTGTTCAATCGCCAACATATCGCTCATGCCGTTGAAGAAGCCAAAGGCAAAGTTGTCAGCGCTAGCGAGCCTCACAGCCTAATTTTTGTTGATGTTGATAACTTCAAATCCTCCATGGACCAAGTTGGTCTGGCTGGCGTGGATCTGGTGTTGGCCGACCTGGCAAACGTGGTCCGTGAACACACACCAGAATCGGGAATCGCCTCAAGATTCGGCGATCAGACCTTTGCTTTACTGATCACTGGCGACGCGGAAGCTGCATCCGTGGTGGCTGAGAAGTTGCGCGGCGGCGTTGAATCCCACATTTCGGAGGTCGGCGGCAAATCCGTCACTCTTACGGCCAGTTTTGGCGTTTGTCAGATTCTTGAAAGCTCAGGAAATGCCCAAGAACTGCTGTCTTTAGCCAGCAATCAGGCGCGGCAAGCAGTCAATGCCGGTGGCAACCAAGTCAGTGTTCATGACCCTCTGAGCCTCAAACCTGGCGAGGAAGGCGGCAGCCAGAAGTGGCTTGCACTGGTGGAAGACGCTCTGGAAAACAGCCGAATTTCCTTGGTATTCCAACCCGTAGTCAGCCTTCACGGCGACGAACAGCAAATTTACGAAGTACTGTTTCGTATGGTCACCAAAGACGGAGAGGAAATCAGCCCCAACGAATTCATTGCGGCCATTCATGATCACCAATTGGGTGCCAAAATTGATCGCCGCGTGATCATGCTGGCGCTGGAGAAATTAAAGGATCACCAGACCAGCACGGGGCAGCCAGTGCAGTTTTTCATCAAGTTACTGCCTCAGACACTATCAGACGCCACGATTCTGCCCTGGCTGGCCAAACAAATGCAGGCCAACCGTTTGGCCGGGGACAGCGTGGTATTCGAGCTGCCTGAGAGCAAGTTGATGACCAACTTAAAGCCTGCCAAACAGTTCTTAAAAGGCCTCAAACAACTGCACTGCAAATTCGCCATCGAGCAGTTCGGCAGCGGCCTCAATTCCTTCCAGATGCTTAAACACATCCCGGCAGATTATCTAAAAATTGACCGCACCTTTATGGGCGACCTGCCGAAAAACGAAGAACACCAGGCGAAGGTGAAAGAACTCGCCCAGCAAGCACAAGCAATGGGTAAGGTTACGATCGCTGAGTTTGTGGAGGACGCCGCCAGCATGTCTATTCTCTGGCAGTGCGGGGTGAACTTTGTCCAGGGCAACTTCCTACAAGAACCTGCCAAGGTCATGTCCTACGAGTTCAGCTAAAGCGCTGAACCAACGGTGCCCTCATATCGCTATGAGGGCACCGCTACATTTACTTCTGATCCAAGGCCTGCTGTTCTTGCACCTGGGTTTCCCAGT
The DNA here is from genome assembly GCA_964559945.1 of uncultured Gammaproteobacteria bacterium. Classification (GTDB taxonomy): domain Bacteria; phylum Pseudomonadota; class Gammaproteobacteria; order Xanthomonadales; family SZUA-38; genus JANQOZ01. The sequence goes on from CAZLJY010000060.1 coordinate 21,834, forward strand.
TCTTGGAAAACAGCCCCAGAATCAAGATCACCGCACCCACACCCACACTAAAGGTGACAATCTGCAGGTATAGATTGGGCATCTCAGCCACGTTATCGGGATCAAAATTGCCCGCGAAAATTCCCGCGATGATGTTGCCGATGGAATAGGTTAAGACGAACACCCCCATCATCTGCCCCATAAAACGCTTCGGTGACAGCTTACTCACCGCGCTAAGAGCGACGGGACTTAGCACCAATTCACCCACGGTATGAACGAAGTAGGTCATGATCAGCCAGTACGGCGCCGCCTTCATGCCTGAGGCTGCTACGTGAGCGGCATAGAACATGATGATAAAGCCGCTGGCCATGATGATTAGCCCCACCGCGCACTTGAGGCCATAAGCGGGAGATACCATGCGTTTGCCAAGCCAGATCCAAAACGCGGCAAAAAACGGCGAGAGAATAATGATGAAGGTGGAGTTAGCCGATTGGAACCAGGCGGTGGGAATCTCAAAACCGCCAATCATTCGGTTGGTGTAATCCCGGGCGAACAGGTTTAGCGAAGATCCTGCCTGTTCAAAACCTGACCAAAAACACGCCGAGGCGATACACACCAGTAACAAGGCCCACATGCCCTTTTTCTCGATCCGATTGAGTTTGCCCATGAAATAAATGGCGGCAAAGTAGATCACAAAAAACGCCATAAACGCCCAGGCGGTGTAGCGAGCCACCACCACCGGGTCAAAGCTCACCGCGTCGGTCAACATCAATGTGGCAAATACCGCCAAGCCCGCCAGAAACAGAAAAATAATTGTCCAGCTGGTTTTTTGCGTCTTCGGTGACAGCGCCTGGACCGGTGCAGCCCCTTCGCCGTTGAGGTTATTTACCGTCAGCCTGAATTGAATCAAACCAATGGCCATACCCACGGCCGCTGCCCCAAAGGCCCAGTGCCACCCGACGTTCTCTGCCAAGTAACCACAGACGATGTAGCCAATAAACGAACCAATATTGATCCCCATGTAGTACAGCGCGTAGCCGCTATCTCGTCGGGCATCGGTGGCGCCGTAAAGTTGCCCCACCAGGGCGCCAATATTGGGTTTAAGCAGACCCGTGCCCAAAACCACCAACACCAAACCAATGAAAAAGGTTTTGTTGTTGGGGATGGCCAGCACGATGTGGCCACACATGATGATGATGCCGCCATACCAAACGGCACGCTGACCACCAATCAACCGATCCGCAATCCAGCCCCCGGGTAAACCCATGAAATACAC
>CAZLJY010000061.1:0-22882 GCA_964559945.1 uncultured Gammaproteobacteria bacterium
GCTCTAGCTCGGCAAGTGGAGCTATCGCTGATCGATCGGAGACTGGAGTTGGCCAGTAACCGTCGCCCGCTGGGTGACAACGAGCTGATGCCTCAGCTGGATCTGGATATCAAGGTTGCCCGAGACCTGGGTGGTGGCAGCGTAACGCGCGGAGAGACCGATCTTTTTATAGGTTTTGAGGTCTCACTGCCCCTAGAACGGCGTGCGGCAAGAGGTGAAATAGCGGCGGCAGAAGCGGAAATTCGTGCTCTGGACCAGCAGCGCCGTTTTGTGGCCGACCAGCTACGCACGCGAATCCGGCAACTGTCCAACACCATTGAGGCGGCGCAAACCAACGCCAGGCTGGCCGCTGAAGAGCTAAGTCTTGCGCAACGCCTTGAAGAGGCAGAGCAACAGCGATTCAAAGAAGGCGCCAGCAGCTTTTTTTTGCTTAACCAGCGCGAGGATGCCAACGCTGATGCTAGGCTTAAAAAGGTCAATGCGCTGGCACTATATTATCGCGCCATTACCGACTATCTCGCCCTCACTGCCGACACGACAGCGCTTAAGGTCAACCTGTAACAAGTTCTCTAGCTCTAGCTCTAGCTCTAGCTCTAGCTCTAGCGGCATTGCCCATTGGATCGGTGTTCTGGTATTTCTCTACCTGCTCAGCGGCGCTGGGTGGCGCCGCTGATGTCGTTGCAATCGCACTGATTGCTCCTGCCAAACAGCAGGGTCAAACTTCCTAGTAGGTCTAAATCAGTGGGTCAACAGCACGCGCGCAAGAATATCGGTGACATTGAAGTGATGTACTTTTTACTTAGCGTGTGCGACTAGATCCCCGTTGCCCGCCAAGTGAGACTCTTGGGTGCTATTCATCGCAAACGTTATTTTGTTATATCATTATGTCATTGAAGCCCTGCGATCAATTAGCCCCGAAGATCCACCTATCGCCAAGTGTTTTTCATACTATGAACACCATTTTTGGACCGATTGTCTCAAGCTCCGACCTGCATTTTCATCAGCAAATGTTTGAACAGGTGTTTTTGCTTGAGACGATCTCTCGACAATCGTTGGCGAAGCCCGCCGTCAAACGTATTTGGGGTGCCAATGATCACGATGCGGAGGTTGCGGTGCTGCAAACTCCCGGCTGTGCATATGGGGTTCAGGTGGTCGCTTTTAGTCCTGTGAGCGATGCCACCATCCGCCATCGCACTCGCGGGCTGATGCCTGGCGCGGCCAAAGTCATCGATTTTTTTGTCAGCGATCTGGAGCAGACCCTGGCTCGAGCTCGGCAGTTTGGATTAGAGATCAATGATGATATCGCTCAGTATGACTCACCGGAGGGAACCGTGCGTGAAGCCCATGCATGGGTGCTGGACGAAATCGTTTGTGCCCTAATTTTGCCACCGGCGGCGATGCAAGAAAAATTCTCCTGTGGATTGGGTCGAGCTGTTTCCGAGGTCCAGAGTATTTCTGGCCCTACAAGCGAACTTGAGGCCAGCGCCGAGTTTTTTGAGCGAGTGTTTGGGTTTCCGGTGATTTACGAATATCAGGTTAACGACTCCAATTTCGGTGCAATGATCGGCAGCAAGGAGCCAGTCAACATCTGCGCCAAGAACCTCGGCTGGAATTTGCGCACCCCCTATATCGGGATGATCGATTATGGCCTGGCCAAGCCAGAGGGTGAGGCAATTGCGCCAGTGACAGCGCCTCAGCGCGGTTTGCTGGGTGTCAGTATTATTACTGACGACCTGACCAGGGTGTTGGATCAGGTGGCTGGCGAAGATCTGCTTGCCGGGCCAAGTTTTGGGGATCTTAACGAGCCCTGGGGTGGTGCGCCCTGTGCATTGGTTCGTGCCCCCAATGGGATGCTGTTGCAAGTAATAGAGCAATGACAGGGTCGATTTTGAGGTGTGCGCTATCTGTGGCCAAAACTCACAGTATTTATAGTTAGCATAGCTAATTAATGCGTTTTCCTGCCGCTGAGACTAGACTGTGCCGTCCAACGGTCAATTGCGAGCACCAATTCATGTCCAGTGACGAAAATCTGCTGTCCGATTTGGATCCCCAGGAAACCCGAGAATGGCTGGATGCGCTGTCCGCCGTCATTAACGCTGACGGGCCTGAGAGGGCGCATTACCTGCTGGAACAAATGGTGGATTTGGCCCGTCGCTCGGGCGGCTATTTGCCCTACGACGCTACCACCGCTTATGTGAACACAATCCCGCCTAACCTTGAGCAGCGCAGCCCAGGTGACGCGGAACTTGAATGGCGCTTGCGTTGCTGGATTCGTTGGAATGCCATGGCCATGGTGGTGCGTACCAACCGTAAAGACAGCAGTTTGGGTGGGCATATTGCCAGTTTTGCGTCTGCGGCCACTTTGTACGACGTGGGGTTCAATCATTTCTGGCATGGGCCCACTGAGGATCACGGCGGCGACCTGGTATATGTCCAGGGTCACTGCGCTCCCGGTATTTACGCCCGCAGCTATCTAGAAGGGCGAATCAGCGAAGACCAGATGGATAACTTCCGCCGTGAGGTGGATGGCGAGGGGCTGTCATCGTATCCGCACCCTTGGTTAATGCCTGACTACTGGCAACTGCCTACAGTTTCTATGGGGCTGGGTCCATTGATGGGGATTTATCAGGCCCGCTTCTTACGCTATTTGCACAACCGGGAAATGGCCGACACCGCCAAACGCAAGGTGTGGGTTTTCTGTGGTGATGGCGAAATGGATGAGCCTGAGTCACTGGGCGCTATCTCCCTTGCTGGCCGGGAAAAACTCGATAACCTGGTGTTTGTCATTAACTGCAATCTGCAGCGATTAGATGGTCCGGTGCGAGGTAACGGCAAGATTATCCAGGAGCTGGAAGGGGTGTTTCGCGGCGCCGGTTGGAATGTGATCAAAGTGATTTGGGGGTCTTATTGGGATCCGCTGTTGGCCAAAGACACCCAGGGCCTGCTGCGGCAGCGAATGGAAGAGGCCCTAGACGGCGATTACCAAAATTACAAAGCCCACGGCGGTGCTTATACCCGGGAGCATTTCTTTGGCAAATACCCAGAGCTTAAGGAAATGGTTTCCACCATGTCCGATGAAGATATCTGGCGTCTGAACCGGGGCGGCCATGACCCCCATAAAATTTTCGCCGCCTATGCTCAGGCCGTCAGTCACCAGGGGCAACCCACGGTGATTCTGGCCAAGACCGTAAAAGGTTATGGAATGGGTGAAGCGGGAGAAGCACAGAACACCACCCACCAGCAAAAGAAAATGGATATTGAGTCTATTCGCGGATTCCGCGATCGCTTCAATGTCCCGATCGGCGACGACCAGTTGGAGGAGTTGCCCTACTACATGCCGCCAGAAGACAGCCCAGAGTTGCGATACATGCGGGAACGTCGGGCCGCCTTGGGTGGGTCGTTACCTCGCCGCGATTACTTCGACCCGCAGCCGCTTAAGGTGCCGGGCATGGAGCCTTTCGAGGCCTTGACCAAAGATTCCGGTGAGCGGGAAATGTCCACCACCATGGCCTTTGTTCGGTATTTATCCATCCTGCTCAGAGACAAAGCGCTGGCCCCCCATATCGTGCCTATCTTGTGTGATGAGGCACGCACCTTTGGGATGGAAGGGATGTTCCGGCAGCTGGGCATTTATTCATCCGTTGGCCAGCTGTACAAACCGGAAGATTCCGACCAGTTGCTGTTCTATAAAGAAGATATTAAAGGCCAGATCCTGCAAGAAGGCATCACCGAGGCCGGCGCTATGTCCTCTTGGATTGCCGCGGCAACCGCTTATGCCAGCACAGGGATCCAAATGATCCCCTTTTACATCTACTACTCCATGTTTGGATTTCAGCGCATCGGCGACCTGGCATGGGCCGCAGGCGATATGCGGGCCAGAGGTTTTCTGCTAGGCGCGACTTCTGGCAGAACCACTTTGAATGGGGAAGGATTGCAGCATGAAGACGGCCACAGCCATTTGTTGGCCGGCGCCGTACCTAATTGCATCAGCTACGACCCCACCTTCTCCTATGAGGTGGTAGTGCTGGTCAACGAGGGCATGCGACGCATGTACGTTGAACAGGAAGATGTTTTTTATTACATCACGTTGACCAATGAGAATTATCACCAGCCGGAAATGCCTGAGGGCGCCGAAGAGGGTATTCGCAAAGGCCTTTATCGACTGCAGAAAGGTGGCAAAGGCGAGTTGCGAGCTCAGCTTATGGGCAGTGGCACCATTTTGCGCGAATCCATGGCGGCAGCTGAAATGTTAGCCAAGGACTTTGATGTGCAGTGTGATGTTTGGAGCGCAACCAGTATGAATGAGCTGCGCCGTCAAGGCGCTGACGTGGCTCGGCGTAACCGCTTAAACCCCTCCGCTAAGCCGGAGCCTAGTTATGTAGAAACCTGTCTGGCTCAGTCCAGTGGGCCGGTTGTCGCGGCCACCGACTATGTCCGCGCATACGCTGATCAAATCCGCGAATTTGTGCCGCACAGTTATCATGTGTTGGGCACCGATGGGTTCGGCCGCTCTGATACCCGGCCTAAGTTGCGGGAGTTTTTCGAAGTTGATCGTAACCACATAGCCTATACCACCGTGTACGCCCTTTATCGCGATGGCAAGGTGCCGAAACGCACGCTGACCGCAGCTCAGAAAAAATACGGCATTGACGCCGACAAACCCAATCCCGTGACGGTATAAGGCGACAATCATGGCACAACAGATGGAAGTAAAAGTCCCGGATATTGGCGAGTTTGAAGACGTTGCGGTGGTCGAGGTGTTGGTATCGCCTGGGGACAAAGTCAGCGCTGAACAATCGCTGATTTCCCTGGAGAGTGATAAGGCCACCATGGAGATTCCTAGTCCAGGTGAAGGGACGGTTGCGAAAGTCACAGTCTCCGTCGGTGAACGGGTCTCCGAAGGTGACGTGATTGTCATGTTGGAGGCGGCGACAAGCGAAGCCGAGCCAGATTCCTCGGCAGAGGAAAATACGGCGTCAGCAGATCCTGCCCCTGGGACCCAAGCATCGGAAGATGAACCAGATGGGGCGACCGTGGAGGTCACCGTTCCTGACATAGGTGATTTCGATGGCGTTGAAGTGGTCGAAGTTCTGGTGCAAGTGGGTGACGAGGTTAGCGAAGAGCAATCCCTTGCCAGCCTGGAAAGTGACAAGGCCACGATGGAGATTCCCAGTAGCCACAGCGGCAAAGTGACAGCCGTGCATATCGCCGTTGGCGACAAGGTAAGCGCAGGGGCTGCGGTAATTGCCGTGGCCGTTAGCGGTGCTAGGCCAGCGGACTCATCCCCGGCGTCACCTTCTGCATCACCTGCGCCGGCACAAAAGCCAGCCAGCGAGAGTGCAGATACAAAAACCCAAAGCACACCGTCGGAAGCGGAAGACAGTGCGGATCGACGAGGCCCGCCAGTGTCCTTTGATGCCAGCACCCGCAAGCCGGGTGATGTACCCCATGCCAGCCCTTCGGTGCGTCGAGAGGCGCGTCAGTTGGGCGTGGATTTACAGGAAGTCAGCGGGACCGGTCGCAAAGGACGCATCACTAGCGAAGATGTCCGTCAGTTTGTGAAGGGTGTGATGAGCCGAAAGGGTTCGGGTACCGCAATTGGCGGTGCCGCGGGCAATGGCCTGAGTTTGCTGCCATGGCCTAAAGTCGATTTCAGTAAGTTTGGCCCGGTCGAAACTCGGCCGCTGTCACGCATCCAGAAAATCTCTGGTGCAAATCTGGCTCGAAACTGGGCCATGATTCCCCATGTTACGCAGAACGACAACGCAGATATCACGGAGATGGAGGCGTTTCGTAAATCTCAAAGTGAGGCAGCGAAAGCCCAGGGCGTGAAACTTACCCCTCTGGCGTTTTTGATTAAGGCGGTCGTATCAGCCCTGAAGGAATTTCCCCAATTCAACGCTTCGCTGGATGCCGGCGGCGAAAATTTGGTGCTGAAGAATTACTTTCATGTGGGCGTGGCGGTGGACACACCTGACGGATTGGTTGTGCCGGTTATTCGCGATTGTGATCAGAAATCCCTTTATCAGTTGGCCAGCGAGGTGGTTGAAGCCAGCGTCAAGGCCCGTGACAAAAAACTCACCGCAACCGACATGACTGGTGGGTGTTTTTCGATTTCCTCCCTTGGCGGTATTGGTGGTACTGGCTTTACGCCGATTATTAACGCCCCCGAAGTCGCTATCTTGGGAGTCTCGCGATCCAGTATGCAACCGGTTTGGAACGGCTCTGAGTTTACCCCGCGATTGCTATTGCCACTGAGCTTGTCCTACGACCATCGTGTGATTGACGGCGCAACGGCAGCGCGGTTTACGGGCTACCTGGCCAGCATGTTGACTGATATCCGTCGTTTGCTTCTATGACCGAACCAAGCCATCAGCGGCTGGGTCGAGGCATGATGCTGGTGGCGGTGTTGGTTGCCCTTGGGTTGCTAACGGTGGTGTTTGAAAATCTGATTGAAGGGCAGCGAAACCCCAATCAACTGCCACTGACCGGGTCTGGAGACGGTTATGTGGAGGTGACTCTCAGTGCAAACCGCCAAGATCATTATGTGGCAGCAGCGTTAATCAATGGTCAAGAGGTGGAAATCATGGTGGATACCGGCGCTACCCAAGTGGCGATTTCCGATGCTACCGCCAAGCGCCTGGGTCTTACTCGAGGACGACCATTCACGGTCTCAACAGCCAACGGTTCGGCAACCGCCCATACCACCCAGGTGACCTCGATCCGACTGGGTTCCATTGAGATGCGTGATGTGGCGGCGGCCATCGTTCCTAATATGAGTTCGCCTGACGTGTTGCTGGGGATGAGTTTTCTGCGTGAGCTTGAGCTGAAGCAAAGTCGCGGTCAGCTGGTGCTTAGACAGTATCAATAACGGAAAAACGCTGGCGAAAAATCGTCGGTAAGTTGATGAATACAGGAAATTGCGAATGAGTCAGACAATCACAGTTGCGGTGCCCGATATTGGTGATTTTGCCGAAGTGCCGGTGGTGGAAGTGCTGGTCGCTGTGGGTGATGAGGTTGAGGCTGAACAGTCGCTGATTAGTTTGGAAAGCGACAAAGCCACCATGGAAATTCCATCCCCTAGCGCGGGCACCGTTGAGCAGGTGTTGATTGCAGTGGGGGATAGTGTGTCGGAGGGGGCAGCGGTGATTATGCTCAAGGTTGCTGAAACTGCTGAGTCGCCCTCGCAGCCGGCGGCGGGCAACAGTGGCGTCCAGCAGGATTCCACTGCAGTAGCAGCGGCAGATGACTCATCGACTGAGGCAATGGCTAAGGCGGATTTGACGGCCCAGGTTGTGGTTCTCGGTTCAGGTCCCGGCGGATATACCGCGGCGTTTCGGGCCGCGGACCTGGGGCTGAAGACAGTGTTGATAGAACGTTATGATTCCCTAGGCGGTGTATGTTTGAACGTAGGTTGTATTCCGTCCAAGGCGTTGCTTCATACCGCTGCAGTCATTGATGAAGCGGCGGCGATGGAAAAACATGGGGTGTCGTTTGGCGAACCGAGCATCGATATCGATAAGCTGCGCGGATTTAAAGATTCGGTTGTGAAACAGCTAACCGGCGGTCTCCAAGGCTTGGCGAAAAAGCGCAAGGTTACCGTGCTGACAGGCGAGGGTAAGTTCAGTGCGACCAATGTCATGGAAGTCACTCAGGGAGAGGTGAAAACCCGCGTGCGGTTTGAGCACGCGATCATCGCGGCCGGTTCCCAAGCGGTGAAGCTTCCTGGCATGCCCTGGGACGATCCGCGCTTGATGGATTCCACCGACGCGCTGGATTTGACCGATGTACCCAAACGTCTGTTGATTATCGGCGGCGGCATTATAGGGATGGAAATGGCCAGTGTGTACGCGGCCTTGGGCAGTAAAATCACAGTGTGTGAACTGATGGATCAACTAATGCCAGGTGCGGATCTGGATCTGGTTCGACCGTTTCACAAGTATGTTGAACCCCGTTATGAAAACATCTTTCTAGGCACCAAGGTCACTGGCATTGAAGCTGAAAAAAAGGGTCTGGTTGCCAGTTTTGAGGGGCCAGATGCACCGCCAACCGATACCTTTGATCGGATCTTGGTTGCGGTGGGTCGCAGTCCAAACGGCAACGCGATTGCCGCGGATAATGCCGGAGTTGCGGTGAGTGATCGTGGGTTCATTTCCGTGGATAAGCAAATGCGCACCAATGTGCCGCATATTTTCGCTATCGGCGATATTGTCGGGCAACCGATGCTGGCTCACAAAGCGACCCATGAGGCTAGGGTGGCCGCAGAGGTGTGTGCTGGTATGAAGTCGGCATTTGAGGCTCGTGTCATTCCTTCTGTTGCTTACACCGATCCGGAGGTTGCTTGGGTGGGTTTAACCGAGATCGATGCTAAGACTCAAGGTGTAGAGGTTGAGAAGGGGGTGTTTCCCTGGGCCGCTAGCGGCCGAGCACTGGGGTTGGCTCGCAGCGAAGGCATGACTAAGCTGTTGTTTGATCCTAAAACCCACCGAGTGGTTGGGGGTGGGATTGTAGGTCCCCACGCCGGTGACCTGATCGCAGAAATTGCATTGGCGATAGAAATGGGCTGTGATGCCGCGGATATCGGCATGACGATTCACCCTCATCCCACGCTGTCTGAAACAGTGGCCTTTTCTGCAGAAGCATTTGAAGGCACCATTACCGATCTCTATATGCCAAAAAAGGCAGCTAAATGAGGGAGCACCCCATCATGAGACGATCAAAACCCATAGCGACGGCTATTGTTCTGTTCATTGTTGCAACCCTGTCGGCCTGTTCCGTGTCACCCAGGGCCGGTTACCGGACAAACCAGCTGGACGACATGACCCAGGAAACCATTTACCGTTTTCAGCAAACCGATCCGGGCATTGAGCGCCTGTTTGGTGCTTCGGTGGGTTACGCCATCTTTCCCACCATTGGTGCCGGCGCGGTCGGGGTTGGCGGCGCTTATGGCCGAGGCCAAGTTTATGAGCGTGGGCAGTTAATTGGCTACTGCGACATGACTCAGGCCAGCGTCGGTGTGCAATTGGGCGGCCAGGCCTACAGTGAGGTGATTTTCTTTAACTCCCACGATGCCATGGAATGGTTTAAGTCTGGCGAATTTAGCTTTTCCGGTCAGGCGTCGGCGGTAGCCCTAAAGGAAGGTGTTTCAGCCAACGCCAACTTTCGAAATGGTGTTGCGGTCTATACTCAGGCCAAAGGCGGATTGATGTACCAGGCATCCATCGGTGGGCAAAAGTTTCGATACGAAAGTATCCAATAGCAACTGATGAATTCGAAATGATGCAAAGGGAAATATTGCTTGCAGCCATGTCAGGAGTCAGCAACTAATGGCGAAAATTCCTGAGAATGCGCGCTGGATTGGCTATATCGGCGCCTTACCCTTATTGGTGTTTTCGGTCAGTTTTGTGTTTGGCGGGCCCATCTTCCCCGGTTTTGCCCTACTAGGTTTTATGATTTATTCGGGCCTTGTATTGGCATTTTTGGGTGGTATTCGCTGGGGTGCGGGGATGGTTTTGGATCATCTCAAAACCCGCGAACTCATACTGTCTATGGTGCCCGTTGTGCTGGCGTTCATTGCGCTGGTGCTAGACCCTAGCTGGGGTGTAGTGCTGCTTGGCGTCAGCTATCTGGCGGCCTGGTTATTTGGCTTGGTCGCCGAACCGCCGGGGGCGCCCCGTTGGTATCCGATCCTGCGCACCCAGCTCACGGTGCCTGCGTTGCTTTGTCATGCCATCTTGGCATATGGGCTGTATTTCTAGACTATCGGTTATGCCTTGCGGGTATAACTTGCAATAACGCGGCAACAATCCATATGATGGAGGCCTGACCAACCCCCTCTAAAGGATGATCCGCGATGCGCATTTCTGGGATTACTCTCATAATGCTGACGGTGCTGGCGGGCTGTGGAGGCGGTAGTAGCGCCCCCAGAGCCGTTGACGCGCCTCCCGTCACCAACGGTAATGGCCAACCCACAACGGGTATACTGACCGCAACTTTTGACGCCGCTGCAGGCGTTGTTCCATTGCCTAATAACTTATTGTTCTCAGGTACCACTGATCTAACCTTGAATTTGCCGATCGCAGATCCAACCGATCCTGCGTCCGCTCCGCTACAGGCGATCAATGCGCTAGACGGCTGGGGTACCAGCACGCCTTGGCAGGCTGGATTCTCCAGCTCCATTGACGCCAGTACTGTTCTTACCGGTAATACGGTAAGGATGTTTGAGGTCTCGCTAGCGCAGCCGGCAGGTCCAGTTACCGGGCTGGTGGCTGAATTGACCCCAGGGGTTGATTACGTCGCCACTGTCTCCACCACCAACCCGCTAGAACATTCCATCATCATTGTCCCGCTGCGGCCTCTGCAGGAGCTCACCAGCTACCTGGCAGTGATTACCACGGGTGTCACCGACACAGTTGGCAATAACGCAACGCCGGACCAAACCTATTTTATCGCTCAGCGCACCAGTTCTCTGATTGATGCCGATGGCAACAGCACAGATCCGTTGCTGCCAAACTCAACCGCCCAGGCGTTGGAGCCTTTGCGTCAGCTGACTAACGCTCAGGAAGCGGCGCTGGCAGCGGGAGCCGGCATCAGTTCGGAGGATATCGCGGTGAGCTGGGTGGCAACCACTCAGTCCATCACGCCGGTACTCAATACGGTGAGGGGCACCATTGACCCACAGTTTTCTCAGCTCGCCTTCAGTGGATTGACCACCGCGGCGCTGGGGTTAAACGGGATAGCCGACATTTACCTCGGCGTCATGTCTGTCCCTTATTACTTGGATGCGCCAACAGCAACGGACCCTACGGCCTTTTTGCGGGGTAGCTGGCAGGCAGAGCCGGGAGCCTACGCGCCTCCCTTTGACACTTTGGGATTGGATCCCACCTCTACCAACATCACGTACCTAAATCCGGTGCCGGTGGTGAAATCTGTTCAGACCATTCCCGTTCTGGCTACATTACCCAACGCTAACAGTGGAATGACCCGCCCGGCAGCAGGTTGGCCGGTGGTCATTTATCAGCACGGCATCACCCGCAACAGGGCCGATGCGCTAGCGATAGCGGAAGCCATGGCGGCAACGGGGTTTGCGGTTGTTTCAATTGATCAGCCACTTCACGGCATTGTGCCTGATGATAATCCAGCCAACCCGTTTAATGCCTTGTATGTGGAAAACACGCCCTTTGGGCCGCTGGCTGACGAGCGGACATTTGACGCAGATTTACAGGACAACAGCACCGGGGCTCAGGGGCCTGACGGTCAAATTGATCCCTCGGGTTCCTACTTCATCAACTTAGCCAGTTTGTTGACCGCCAGAGATAACAATCGCCAAGCTCAAGCAGATTTAAGTGTGCTGGCAGTCACCCTTGGCACCATGGACTTTGACGGCGACGCGTTACCCGATTTGGATGCATCTCAAGTGCGGTTTGTTGGCCAGTCTCTTGGCGCAATCCAAGGGATACCGTTTCTCGCGGTGGAAGGCTCACGGTTTGACAGCGCGGTGCAAACCGGCGTGTTGTCAGTTCCCGGTGGCGGTATCGTCGGCTTACTGTTGGGATCTGAGAGTTTCTCCGGGGTCATTATCGGCGGTCTCGGCGCTGCGGGTATTAACCCAGGAACAGCGGAATTCGAAACCTTTGTGTTAGCCGCGCAGACCGTGATTGATTCGGCTGATCCAATTAACTGGGCCGGATTGGCGGCAGCGGTACAACCGATTTTGCTTCAGGAAGTGATTGGTAGCCCAGGTAATCTGCCTGACCAAGTGATTCCTAATGCGGTGGCCGGCTTCCCGTTGTCGGGCACCGAGCCGCTGATCGCAGCCATGGGGCTGGCACCGATTACCCAGACGGTCCAAGACCCAGATGGCATTCGCGGCGTAACCCGCTATGTCGTTGGCTCCCACGGTTCCATATTGGACCCATCGGCATCAGCAGAGGCAACGCTGCAAATGCAGACTGAGGCGGCCAGCATGGTGGGAAGTAATGGCACAGTCATTCAGGTTGTGGTTCCCTCGGTTCTGTCAGGTAACTAAGGAGTAAATGATGAAGAATATGGATCTCGTAAGCTCCAACGCCCGACCATTCACCGGAAACACCCGATTGGGTCTGATGCTGGCTATTGGCGCCGCGCTGGTGACCACTCCGGCCCTAGCGGTAGAGTTTGATAAAGGCGAGTTTCGCGGAACACTGGATACCACGCTTTCCTACGGTGCCTCTTGGCGGGTAGAAGACCGCTGCCGCGACTGTGTTGGTAAAGCCAATATTAACCCGCACATTGGGTTGCAGCCTTTGGCCGATCAGATCGCCGCGCCGGGTCGGTTCTCCGTCAACAGCGATGATGGCAATCTGAACTACGATGATGGCGATTTGGTATCTCACGCGGCCAAAATCACCACCGAGTTTGGATTTTCTTACAAAAATTTCGGCGGGTTTTTCCGCGGCTCTGCCTTTTACGATTTTGAAAACGAAGACGATTTCCTCGCCCCGGACACTGGGGATTTTGGTGACGCCCGGGATTTTGTCGGCAGCGACGTCAGATTGTTAGACGCATTTTTGTACTACGACTTCGACATCGGTGGTAATCCTGGCACTGTGCGCCTGGGCCGGCAGGTGGTTAGCTGGGGCGAGAGCGTATTTATCCAAGGTGGCGTGAACATCATTAACCCGGTTGACGTGTCGAAACTGCGAGTGGCTGGGGCTGAACTGAAAGAAGCCTTTCTTCCAGTGGATTCTCTATGGGGTTCGCTGAGCCTAACCGAAAACCTGTCGGTAGAGGCGATTTACCAATTTGAATTTGAGCAAACCAACCCAGACCCTGCTGGCAGTTTTTTCAGTACCAATGACTTTGCCGTGCCAGGGGCGGAGTTTGTCATGTTGGGTTTCGGTCTGGTTGACGAGCGCACACCGGGACTAACGATACCTCGACGCTTTGATCGCAGCCCCAAGGAATCCGGTCAATATGGCGTAGCGCTTCGTTACTTCTCGCCCCAACTCAATGATACCGAGTTTGGGTTTTACTACATGAACTACCACAGCCGTTTGCCCCTAATTTCGGGCATCTCAGTAACTTCGACGGATTTGGGTTCTGGACGGTATTTTGTCGAATACCCTGAAGACATTGAAATGTTTGGCTTCAGTTGGAATACGGAGTTTTCTGGATGGGCATTTGCCGGTGAGCTGTCTTACCGGGATAACCAGCCGCTGCAGCTCGATGACGTTGAGTTGCTGTTCGCGGCTTTGACCCCACTCAATGCCGTGATTCCGCAACCGGCTAACCAATTCATTAGCCAATTGGGGCAGTTTGGCCCTGGTGAGGAAATTCGTGGCTGGGAAGAACACGAAGTGTCCCAGTTGCAGTTCGCGTTTTCCAAGATTTTTGGTTCAGTGCTGGGTGCGAACCAGGCCGTTTTCTTGGCGGAGTTTGGTGCCACCAAAGTCTGGGATCTCCCCAGCTCCGACATCTTGCGGTATCAGGGTGACGGCACGGATACTGGCGGCGGAGCCGATGCACTCACTGGCGGTGCCTTGCGCAACCCCATCACTCAAACCACCGGATTTCCCACGGAAACCTCATGGGGTTACCGATTGGTCAGTCGACTGGATTACAACTCGGCCTTCGGCAGCGGCTACAACCTGTTTCCCCGCATCGCCTTTAACCACGATGTCAGCGGTATCAGCCCGGGGCCGGGTGGGGCGTTTATCGAAGATCGAAAATCGTTAACTTTGGGGCTTGCTGGTAGCTATCTGGAAAAATGGGGTGCAGATGTCAGCTATACCGCTTTCTATGGTGCCGGCCAGTCAAACCTGTTGCGAGACCGAGATTTTGTTTCGCTGTCAGTCAGTTACGCCTTTTAAGGGCCTTACCCAATATTGACCCAGGCTAAACCGTACAGAAACGTTTGGAGTACTTGATGAAAATTCGATTAGTGATGGCTGTTGCTGCAGCCACGTTTGCCGGGGCAGTTATGGCTGCTGGAAAACCGGATGAGGTCGCCAGACTCGACGCAGATCTCACTCCCATGGGCTCAGAGCGCGGCGCTAACGCTGACGGTAGCATTCCTGCTTGGGATGGTGGAATTACTCAGGCGCCCGCAGGATACAGCCAAGGTGATCATCACCCGGATCCATTTCCTTCTGATCAAGTCTCATTCACTATTACCGGCGCAAACGCTGATCAATACAGCGACAGTCTTTCTCCGGGTCAGATGGCGATGCTGAAGCGTTACGACACCTATAAGATGGATGTGTACACCACGCGTCGCAGTGCTAGCTTCCCGGAACGCACTTATGAGATGACCAAAAAGAACGGCGCCACCGGACAATTGGCAGCGAACGGTGAAGGGGTCCTAAACGTTGCAGAAGGCTTTCCCTTTCCATTTCCGGAAAATGCTTATGAGCTAATGTGGAACCACAAGCTCAAGTACAAGGGCACTGGCGGCTTTCGTTATAACAATCAGGTAGCGCCAACTGCCAACGGTAAGTACACCGCCGTTAAGCTGCGGGAAGAGTTGTTGGGTTTGTACTACGAGGAGGGCAATACGCTCGCCGACGTCAACAATATTTTGCTGTATTTCTACCAGGTTGTAGAGTCACCGGCTCGGTTGGCTGGCAACGTTCTGCTGGTTCACGAAACCCTTAACCAACAAGAGCAGAACCGCCAGGCCTGGATTTATAATCCGGGTCAACGCCGGGTCCGTCGGGCGCCTAACGTTGCCTATGATAATCCGGGTACTGCATCCGATGGTTTGCGAACCAACGACATGACCGACATGTTTAATGGCGCGATGGATCGGTTTAACTGGGAAGTGAAGGGCAAGCGGGAAATGTATGTGCCTTACAACTCCTACAAAGCCCATGCTGCTGGTCTGAGTTACGACGATTTCGTCAGACCCGGCCATTTGAATCAGGACCTGATGCGTTACGAGAAGCATCGCGTTTGGGTGGTTGAAGCAACACTCAAGAATGGACAACGCCACATCAACAGCCGGCGGACCTATTACTTGGACGAAGACAGCTATCAGATTGTGTTGATCGACCATTATGATAACCGCGATGCGCTGTGGCGCTTCTCTGAAGCTCACGGCATTAACTACTACGATGTTCCTACCTACTGGAGCACCGTTGAGGTTCACCACGACTTACAGTCCGGGCGTTACGTTGCATTGGGACTTGACAACAACGACGATGTGAATGTGTTTGTTGAGCCGGGTAATCCAGGTGATTACACGCCACAAGCGCTGCGCACGCGCGGCCGTCGATAGCGGAGGGCACTTGTTTCCTCGACGATTTGCACGGCCAGAATTAACTAGATCTGGACTACTGTCCGCGACAGCAATTGTGGCCATGATGCTGTTGCCTGGGCTGAATATCGCCTGGGCTCAGACTGACGCCAACAGTTTTGACTCCAGTATCGCGGCGGCAGAAATCTTACCGCGAGTCACCGAATCGTTGTTGTTGGATGTCACTACTACCTCCACCGGTTTTGTGGCGGTGGGTGAACGCGGTCACGTATTGCGCTCTGTAGATGGCGAGAGGTGGGAGCAGGTTTCCGATATTCCCACTCGCTCAACCTTAACCGCTGTGACCAGTCATGGCGATCGGGTCTGGGCTGTGGGTCATGATCAGCTCATTCTTCATAGCTCCGATGGCGGAGTAAGCTGGGTTAGCCAGCACGTTAGCGCCGACATCAATGACCCCCAAAGCAATAGCCCATTGTTGGCGGTTCATTTTTCCAATGATCAAAACGGTTTGGCGGTTGGCGCCTACGCGGCATTTTTTCGCACCAATGACGGCGGTGTTACCTGGCAGGCTAGCAGCATAGAGCTGGCCAGCGACGATTCCGATTCCGATGATAGCGAAGACTCCGGCGGCTACGACGACGGTTTTGACGATTTCGTTGATTTTCATCTAAACGGTATTACCGAGCTGGCCGATGGGACACTTTATATCGCGGCTGAGCAGGGTAATGCCTATCGCAGTAATGACGGTGGTTTGACCTGGACCGCACTGACTTTGCCCTATGGCGGCTCCATGTTTGGCGCAATGACCCTGGCCAATGATCAGTTGCTGACTTTTGGTCTTCGGGGCAATGTCTTCTCGTCGGTTGATCAAGGCAACAGCTGGCAACAAATAGCCACCGGCTCTCTCAATTCTCTTAATGGCGCTGCCGACGCAGGCAATGGCCGCGTGGTTGTGGTGGGAGTCAACGGCGAGCTGCTGATCCTGGATGAGCAGGGGGTGCGGTCCCGAGAGATGGCCGACGGCAATGACATTGCGGCAGTGGTTGCAACCGATAGGCACCTGATCTTGGTTGGCGAAGGCGGCACATGGAAATATTCAATGGACGACGTTTTGAATGACCAGTAACGCCAATACAACAGCAAAGGGCCTTCCGGCATTGCTGGAACGAGTGGTATTTGGCGCAAGAGTGCCGCTGCTTGTGATATTTGCCTTGATTACCGGGGTGATGGCGTATTTTGCCGCAGAGCTGCGGGTTGATGCCGGGTTCAAAAAGCAACTGCCACTGCAACACGAATACATGCAGACGTTCCTTGATTACGAGTCTGAGTACGGCGGTGCCAACCGTTTATTGGTCGCCGTGATGGCCGATGATGGTGACATGTTCACCCCAGAGGTGTTCGGTGCCATCGAGGGCATTACCGATGCGGTCTTTTTCGTCCCTGGCGTCAACCGTGCCAGCGTACGATCCATATTTACGCCCAATGTCCGTTTCGTTGAGGTTGTTGAAGATGGCTTTGCCGGCGGCAATGTTATTCCCTCAGATTTTTCGCCATCTGAGGCCATGTTTGAGCGGGTTCGCGGCAACATCGTCAAATCCGGCGTTGTTGGACGATTGGTCGCGGAAGACTTTGGCGGCGCCATGGTCTGGGCCGACTTGTTGGAAGAAGACCCGGTAACCGGGGAAAAACTGGACTACAAGCGCGTTGCTGCCGATCTTGAAAAGATCCGGGAAGACTTTGCCGGTCAAGGTTTAAGCGTTCACATTATTGGCTTTGCCAAAATCGTGGGTGACATCGCTGACGGGGCGAAATCGGTTATTTGGTTCTTTGGCATCGCATTTGTCATTACCGGCATATTGCTGTTCTTGTATTCCGGCTCATTGAAGTTAACCGCGCTACCGTTGCTGTGCTCGGCAGTAGCGGTTATCTGGCAGTTAGGCGCGTTGAGATTACTTGGGTTTGGTATTGACCCGATGAACATCCTCACCCCATTTTTGATCTTCGCTATCGGCGTGAGTCACGGCGTACAGATGATCAACTCGTGGAGCAATGAGGTGATGTACGGTAATCGGTCCGCCGGTCCGGTAGATTCCCTGTCTGCGGCAAAAAACACCTTCCATAGTCTGCTTGTGCCCGGCGCCATAGCGCTGCTGTCAGACACCATTGGTTTTCTCACCATCTTGTTTATTGAAATACGCATTATCCGTGAATTGGCAACAACAGCCTCCATCGGAGTGGCGCTCATAATTTTCACCAACCTGGTGTTGCTGCCAGTGTTGTTGTCCATGGTGAAGATACGCAACGTGGATGCCTGGCGATCTCAGCATGACAAGCGCAGCGAGCGGCTAGATGGCATCTGGAGGGGGCTAAGCAACCTAACCAATCGGCCGGTGGCGGCAGGCGCGCTGCTAGTCGCGGTGGCCCTGTTTGCCTTTGGCTACTTCAAGGGTCAGGACATGCAAATTGGTGACTCCCAGGCTGGTGTGCCTGAGTTGCGCCCGGATTCTCGTTACAACCGTGATGCCAATATCATCTCCTCGCGATTTTCTTTAGGCGTGGATTCGGTATCGGTAATCGCCGAGGCCAGCGGCCAGGCGTGTACCGAAGACTATTTGGCAATGGAGAATATCGACCGTTTTGCTTGGCACATGTACAACGTGCCCGGTGTTCAGCAGGTCATTACGCTTCCTTGGGTGGCCAAGGTCATTAACTCTGGTTGGAATGAGGGCAATATTCGTTGGCGTGTGTTGCCGCGCGACAATTTTGTCATGCGCCAGAATCTTCAGTCCATTGAGACCGATACCGGCTTGCTGAACGCTAACTGCGACGCGATGCCGGTGATCATATTTACCGAAGACCATAAGGCCAGCACGATTACCCGTGTGGTCGATGCGGTGAAGCAGTATCGGCGGGAATATGATTCCGGCAGTGAACGGGAAATATCCGCTGGCATTGCCAACCCGGGTCAAACGTTGACCTTGTACGAACCCAAACCGAAAGCCGAACTGGAAAAAGGCGAAGTCAATTTCCGCCTGGGTACCGGCAACGTAGGGGTGGCTGCGGCCACTAACGAAGTGGTTGGGGCGGCGCAATTTCCCATGTTGGTGTTGGTATACCTGGCCATTGTCATTCTATGTTCACTGACCTTCCGCTCCCTGCGCGGCACCATTTGCATCGTTGTGCCATTGGCACTGGTGTCAGTGCTGGCGTACGCCCTGATGGCGGCCTTGGGCATTGGCTTGAAAACCAATACCCTGCCAGTGGTGGCGTTGGGTGTGGGAATTGGCGTGGATTACGGGATCTACATTTATAGTCGTCTTGCTCAGTGTCTGAAAGAGGGCATGGATCTGAAAGAAGCCTACTTCCAAGCCCTCAAGCAAACCGGCAAGCCGGTGATATTTACTGCCTTTACCTTGGCAATTGGTGTGGGTACTTGGATCTTTTCTGCCCTGCAGTTTCAGGCTGATATGGGCAAACTTCTGGCCTTTATGTTTTTCCTGAATATGGTCAGCGCTATTGTACTTTTACCGGCGTTAGCGCGGTTCCTGTTACCGACTCAAGATCGCACAGAAACGTCTAACTAATCGGTTAGACGGTGTAAGGCTTCGGAATAACGGTCGGCGGTCTGCTGGGCCACCTCAGCCGGTAACTCTGGGCCCGGCGACGTCTTGTCCCAATCCAGCGTTTCCAGATAATCGCGGACGAACTGCTTGTCAAAAGACGGTGGACTAATTCCCGTACGATATTGGTCTACCGGCCAAAAGCGACTGGAGTCAGGGGTTAAGATCTCGTCCATCAATACCAGTTCATCGCGCTCGTTCAGGCCAAACTCAAATTTTGTGTCGGCAATGATAATGCCTCGTTGGCGGGCGTAATCAGCGGCGAATTGGTAAAGCTCTAGGCTGACCTGCTCCATTAACTGGGCATTGTCCTTGCCGATAATCTCGGCAGCGGCTTGGCGGCTGATATTTTCATCATGATCACCCAATTCCGCTTTGGTGGATGGCGTAAACAGCGGTTGCGGCAGTTGCTCAGCTTGGCTTAGGCCAGAGGGCAGTTGATGGCCGCAAACGCTGCCGTTGTGTTGATAATCATGCCACCCGGAACCGGCTAAGTAGCCGCGCACGATGGCCTCCACGGGAAGCCCCTTGAGACGGTGACTCACCACTGAGCGGGCGCACAGTGCCTCGAGCTGCGGGTGGTCGCCAATGATGCTAGCTGGGGACTGGTGAGTTAGATGGTTTTTGACAACATGAGTGGTTTTTTCGAACCAAAATCCTGATACGGCGTTAAGGAGTGCCCCCTTACCAGGAATCGCTGTTGGCAGAACCACGTCGAAGGCTGACAGCCTGTCACAGGTGATCATCAACAATCGATTGTCTCCGGCGTCATACACGTCGCGCACCTTGCCACGATGCAGCAGCGGTAGATGAGACAGCGAGGTTTCATAGATCAGGCTGGCGGCAGTCATAACCCTTAGCTCCTGACAAAACGTGAATTGTACACACCCACGGCAGGTTCTGAAGCCTGTGTATTAGGTACAATAGCCCAGGCTCGGTTTTGCGGCTTATGGCTAAATCAACGCAATGGCAACTATGTTTGGAAAAATCCTTGGTGGAGGTCTTGGCTTTGCGGTCGGCGGGCCGGTAGGGGCCTTTGTCGGCGCAGCGATAGGCCACGCTGTGGATAGCAACCTGGGTCAGTTTTCTCTGTTCGATGTGAGCGCATCTCAACAGTCATTTTTTCAATCACTGTTTCTCATTATGGGGCATATTGCCAAGGCTGATGGCCGGGTGTCGGAACGGGAAATTCAGGTAGCCCAACAGGTCATGGACCGCATGCAGCTGAACGCCAGCCAGCGCCAATCAGCCATTGGTCTTTTCAACCGCGGTAAACGCAGTGAATTAAATTTAGGCGTTACACTTGCCGATCTAAGGCAGACCTGCGGATCTCAACCTCAATTATTTCGATTGTTAATTGAGGTTCAACTTGATGCCGGGTTCGCAGACGGTGCGTTGAGCCCTCAGGCCTGCCATATCGTTGAGAAATGCGCCCTTGCGCTGGATATCCCCGAGCCTGAGCTTCGGCAAATGATTGATCGGCGCAAAGGAGGCTATCGGCGAGGCCCGAAGACTGAGACCTTTAAGAACCCCTACGAAATCTTGGGTTTGTCTCGTGATGCCGATAACAAATCGGTTAAGCAGGCCTACCGGCGCCTTACCAGCCAAAATCATCCTGATAAGCTGGTCTCCAAAGGCTTGCCGAAAGAAATGCTGGATTTGGCTAAACAAAAAACCACTGAGATTCGTGCCGCTTACGATCAGATTCGTGCTGAACGTGGCAACGCCCAATGATTGATTGACCAAGGACTAAACCGTGAAACCTGTTATTGCCCCCTCATTGCTTTCCGCTGACTTTGCCCGCCTGGGTGAAGATGCTAGCGCGGTACTATCGGCCGGCGCCCACTGGCTGCACTTTGATGTGATGGACAACCATTACGTACCCAATCTCACCGTTGGACCCTTAGTGTGTCAGGCCCTCAGGGACTACGGTATCGAGGCGCCAATCGACGTGCACCTCATGGTGGAGCCCGTGGACCGAATTGTGCCGGATTTCGCCGCTGCAGGGGCATCGTCCATAACCTTCCACCCGGAAGCCAGCCGACATGTGGATCGGACATTGGCATTGATCCGCGAGCAAGGCTGCCGGAGTGGCCTGGTGTTTAATCCAGCAACGCCCTTGGACTGCCTTCAGTACGTTTTGGATAAAGTGGACATCGTATTGCTGATGTCGGTGAATCCGGGTTTCGGTGGTCAGAAATTTATTCCCGCCACGTTAGACAAACTCCGCCTGGCGCGTCAGATGATTGATGACAGTGGCCGTGATATTCGGTTGGAGGTGGATGGCGGCGTTAAGGTGGACAACATCCAACAAATTGCAGCAGCGGGTGCAGATACCTTTGTCGCGGGATCGGCCATTTTTGGGACTGATGATTATGCCGATACGATCGCACGCATGTTGTCAGCCGTTAGGGCCGCCTAAGTCGCTCCGTTGGCCGCCGGTCTGACGCCCACCTAACTCAACACGATTCAGGTCGGGGGAGAGCCAGGTGGGATGTTGCACATTTGAATCGGCCGGTTAGGATTGCATCTGGTCGATAAATGAGCGGGCTTCGTTAATCGATTCGTTCATCGCATTGATCAAATCCTGCACATCGCCCTCAATACCTGTCAGTTGAGTGCGAAGTGACGCCACAGCGCGAGCGTTTAGATTGTGTTTCAAAAACAGCACCTGGTCGCGAAATCGACTCAGTACAGGGTCAATTCTCGCTTCTGCGGATTCCATCGCACCGATCAATCGCTTGTATCGGCGCCGTGTGTCGCGCAAGGATTGCTCGCTTTGGCGGCGCAGCGATGGATCGGAATACTGCTCTAGTTCGTCTTCCCATTCGGCGAATAAATCTTCCGCCACATCGCGAACAGATTCGACCCGCTCGTGAACGTCTTCAGCCTGGTCTTCGCTACGTTCAAAACTGCCATTTAAGTCTTCGTACAGATCTTCCAGATCGCCGCCATCAAACTGAGTGACTGCGGTAAATTGCTCCAGCGCACTGGCAAACTGCTCCTGGGCATCTTGCTGGCTTTCCAGCGCTTCATCCACGCGATCAACCAAGATTTCCCGTTTATGAACGCCAAAAGACTCCAGCGTTCCGTAGTAGGCACTTGAACAGGCAGACAAAAGTAGGGCGGCCAATAGCGCAGAGCTTAGATAAGGAAGACGCAAGTGGGTCATGGAAATACTCTTCAGACAAAGCGTAAGTGTAAAGCCTGCGGCAGGCTAGCGCATCAGCCAGATGTCGATGGTTCGGTCCGGCTGTCTGAACCCAGCTTAAGGTGCACCAGTAGTCTTTGGGTGCCGCCGGTGGTCCAGGCGTCTAAGGGCCAGCAAGTGACCAAGGTGAGTTGATCGGATTCGGGGTTGAGTAGGATGGAACCCTGCGCTACATCAATCACCTGTCGCCCGGTGACTTGGTAGCGAGATATGCCTTCAGCGTGCTCAAGCTCAAGATGATCACCAGCAGAGACCTCCCCTAGGAAGGAAAAATGGGTGTCTCGATGAGCAGTCAGCATGACATGCCCCGGCTGACCTGGCTTTGCGCTGCCGCCCACATGACCGGGCCCAAAGGCCATGCCTCTTGCGCTGGCGCTGCTCAGAACAATTTGATTCACATCGCCATCAGGCCAGCGAAGGCGTGCCACCGGATACGCATCCGCCCATGGCCATGGCGGTTGTACTTCACCGCTAGTCAACGCTTGGTTCCACGCGCGGTCTAGCAGCCACTGAGCCACCTGGGCTTTCGCTGGAACGTAAAGACCTTGGGCCAAGATCAGTACGCCACACAGGGCAACCATTACCGGTAGTGCCTTTTTGCCGCGATAGTCCATCAACTGTCGTGGCGCAGTCGCGTAATCATGGTTGCTGCGATAAGTAACAACATCAGGCCGAATACAATGCGCGCTGGCGCTCCGGTGCCGCCCACTGGCAACGCCAATGCGATCTGCGAGGAGGCAAGGGGTGCCATCTGAGTGCTCGCCATGTCCATAGCGGCTGGGCGAACTGGGGTTTTGTCCACCGCCACGAAACTGG
>CAZLJY010000062.1:0-22829 GCA_964559945.1 uncultured Gammaproteobacteria bacterium
GTGCGTTCTCCTTCTTCGTTGATGGTTTCGTCAAATGA
This sequence comes from uncultured Gammaproteobacteria bacterium, assembly GCA_964559945.1. GTDB lineage: Bacteria > Pseudomonadota > Gammaproteobacteria > Xanthomonadales > SZUA-38 > JANQOZ01. The sequence continues at coordinate 39 of CAZLJY010000062.1, forward strand.
CGTCATGAAACGTTGACGCAGCGCTGTGGCGACATTGACCGAGGTGCGGTCGCTTGGTTGCCTTTTGATGCGTCGCTCTACTTCTGCCAGTCGTCGTAGACCAGCCACTGTTGATCACCTCCTTTTAGGTTGGTGGTGGGAAAGCCTGGGTTGGATACAACCCAAGCGGAAAAAGGTGTGCCCGTTGCCACAGCCATTGCGCGGTCCTGCGGCGCCGGTCAATCGGACCCATCGCGCACGCGATGCCGGCTCTTGCTGCTGAACGGCAATGCGCTCAGCGGTTTGAAGCGGGCAGGACGTGGACGATTAGCTGGATTAACGCGGCGGGTCACAGGGCGGCGCAGCGTCTGCTGCCTGAGTGCGAAACGCTCCAAGGAGTCGTTTCACACCCGTGCCGGCAACGAGCACTAGGGGGCGATATCCTCGCCCGGGAGCGGACTCGAACCGCAGGCCGAAGCCTTATCCAAGGTGCCGTGAAACGGCTGCGGGAAATGCAAGAGTTGAACTTGCGACCGTCAGAATCAGTTTCTGATGCTCTACCTCTGAGCTAATTTTCCTTGGTGGTTGAGTACAGGCGGTACGCTTGGTACACACCGTGCAATGGGAGCGTGAGTGCGCCAGACGGGATCACAACCCGAACCGCAAAACGCCGCGCGCGCCCAACCCTGGTCGTCCAAGCCGGCGCTTTGTGCAACCGGCATCTCGAACAATACGTTTGCGCAGATTGCGCATAAAAATGGTCCGCCCTGAGAGAATTGAACTCCCGTCACCTGGTTAAAAGCCAGGTGCACAACCACTATGCCAAGGGCGGAGGTGGCCTGCCTGGAGAGACTCGAACTCCCGGCCTGCTGGGTCGAAACCAGCCGCTCTAATCCAACTGAGCTACAGGCAGATACTTGGCGGAGAAGCCAGGATTCGAACCTGGGAAGGGCGGATCGCCCCTTTCGTTTAGCAAACGAACGCCATAACCGCTCGGCCACTTCTCCGGATATTGGGGTGAACCATCGGGGTCGAACCGATATCTCCCAGATTCACAGTCTGGGGCTTTGCCTTTAAGCTACATTCACCATGGGTTTGGCGGAGACTGAGGGGATCGAACCCCCACACCCCAAAGGGCATCACCGGGTTCAAACCGGATAAGCACGCCGACCTTGCGAGTCTCCTTTGAACATTGGTCTGGAAGGCTGGATTCGAACCAGCGGCCTCTCGGTTCCAAACCGAGAACTCTGACCAGGCTGAGCTACTCCCAGAAAATGATTCGACGAGATCGCGCGAGACGTGCGCGGTTCTCGGTCTTTGAGTTTACGAAGCCAATGGGACCAATGACTGTTCCGCCATCGCGAGTCGGATATAGCGCATGAACAAAATGGCTTTGTCTTCGGCCGCAAGCGTGGCATCGCCCACGTCACTGACTTGGACGGGGAATAGGTGTGGTCCCAGCATGGGAACGTCCACGCAGTAGTAGGCCACGCCTTTTCGATATCGAACAAATCGAACGGTGTTGTTTTTCACGATGTGTTTGATATTCATGGGACCTCCTTGAGATCATCTGTAGTGGTAATCCGGACAGGATTCGAACCTGCAATTTCGAGGTTGAAGGCCTCGCGGCTTGACCATTCGCCCACCGGATCAAAAAAATGGCGCTGTGGATCGGCTTCGAACCGACATCTTCCGGATCGACAATCCGGTGCTCTGCCATTGAGCTACCCCAGCGAAGAAGGCAGGTAGCCCCTGGCTGGGCTACCCGCCGAATGTCGTTCACCCGCCGGCTACTAAACGGAAAACCAGGATGTTGGCTGCGCGCCAATCCCCCGGTTTTCTGCACACCCGCACTTGGTTGCGAAGCTCGCACACGGTGCACTATCCGTTGCCTCTCGCGACTGACGGTGCCGGTTGGCATCGCTTGATCGCTATTCCCGACGTATCGAGAACTCGGGAGGCCGGACTTGCCTGGATTGACCGAGCGAAACCGCTCGACGAAACGCATTGCTGCGTCTCTTTTCCGCCGTGATCGACGGTTAGCAGCGCCAGGCCGCTAGACGTGACCTCAGTGGGGACTGATGGTCACGAATCTGGTGGAGAGGGTAGGGGTCGAATCTACAAAGCCCGTTGGGCGCCCGGCTTACAACCGGGTGATCTCGCCATTGAAAGCCTCTCCGAAATCTATTGTTGATAACGCGCATCAACCCCTACCAATGCTGCCAATTACGCAGCGGCTCTAGCGGGGCGCGCTTTATCCGTCATCCATTGAGGGCAGGCGCAGGAGCGCACAGCCGGGTTTAATTGCCGCAACCTTTCCCCATGAAAGGCACTGCCCCAACGTCTACACAATCCAAATTGTTAAAGAGCAAACCGCCGGGCACAAAAAAACCCCGGTGGTTAGGAACCGACCGGGGTTTGCATTGGAGCTTCCCTGGAAGGTTCAAATATTGAGCCTTCCAAAAAATGTCTGATTGGAAGGCTTAAGTCGTTAGTTCCTCACCTTTCGCGAGGAGCGACTCATCACGGTTCAACACGAAATCGGCCGGTATCATTTCGATACTGGACACGCGTGGGCCACCGCTCGAACGGACGTCGGCATAGCTATGCCGGTGCCAGTTGAAGGCGGTGAATGAACCGATTTGTTGATTTAAGATTTTCATCGTGGGCGGGAGTATACGCTCCGCAATTTCACTGTCAACAGTTAAAATGAACAAATGTTCCGAAAAAGTGAACAGCTAAGGTTTGCGGATTTTGCTGGGCTTTGTTTGACGCACAGATTTCAGCCAGTTGTGCAGTGTTGATTCCTGGCGTGCGGTGAGATCCAGCGCACTGGACATCAGTTCTATGGTGTCAATCACGCGACTGCGAATCGCTGCACCCACCTCGGTATCCGGAACGCTAGGGCCTTTGCCAAACAAGATCCAGCCCGGGGAAACGTTGGTAATTTCCGCTATGGCTTCGATAATTTTGAGATTAGGGTTTTTCGGTTCGGTGGTTTCCAGTCGATGCAGACCGGTTTTTGACAGATCGATGCCGTATTCGCGCAGCTCACCGCGTAACGCGGCTGGATCCATTTGCGCTCGCAGGCGAGCGGCGCGAATGCGTTCTGCGATGTTGCTTGGATTTTCCTTCAAGTCTTAAGCTCTGTCCGGGGTATGGCTGCGTGGTATAGCACAAAGGCCCCAACAATGGTTGGGCCTGAAGGCGGAAGTTGCTTGGATCATTAGCTTCTTATGGACCTCCATGATTTGGTAAGGTTGGGTAACAAAATGCTGTCGGTAAATTTTTCTTTTTGATTGTGGGGCAGACCAAGGCGACAGCAGCTCATTGTAAAGACTTTTGAGGAAGCCTAGCCGCGAATCCGTGGGTTTACGTTTTCTTACACTCGTTGTCGCTAGGCAGTACCCACTGAGGAACATGGTTCATTGATGATTTTTAAATTAATTTTGGCCGCGGTGATTGGCGCCCACAATACGGACGGCACGAAGGTAGGCGATCAGCATGACGATCAGGGCGGAGCCAAGGCCACTGCAAACACAACGCAAGTGGAGTACGCCAGCTATTGGGGCGGCGCGGGGTCCGAAAATGTCAGAGCTGTCGGGGTTGATGGCGCCGGTAACATCTACGTTATTGGCACAACCACTAGCACTGAGCTGGGTACTCCCGGCGCGCTGCAGGAGAGTAATCGTCAAATCAGAAGAACGGCGGTATCCACCAGGAGCTGTTTCTCTTGTGACGATGCTGACCCTGAAACCTCTCAAGTGCGGCGTGAATTCATTGGTAACTCGACTGGCGCCGTTTTCGTCACTAAATTTGCGCCCGACGGGCGTACGGTAATTTATACGACCTACTTTAAGGTTGACCAACCCGAGAGTTTGGCGGGGCCGACCATTGGGATCAATAGTGCGGCCGTGAGCCCAGCGGGTGAGGTGGCGTTCGGCTTGACGGGCGTTTTCGACCCGGATTTACCCAGGGTTAATGAAATCCAGTCCTTCGACCCATCTCAATCTAACCTGTATGTCGCCAAATTAAATACAACCGGGGATGAGCTAGTTTTTGCCACCTACCTCAACGCCGGCAGTGGAGGGCTTGCGGGAACTTTGCGCGGTCTTGCTATCGCAAACGACGGGTCTGTGGCGGTCACCGGCACAGTGGCCCAGGGCAACAACTTTCAGGAAACCAATCCGTTGCCAGGACACAGTTGCCAACTGGGTGCCCAGGATTTTTATGATGGATTTGTCGCGTTATTGGATCCAACAGGGGCGCTGAGGTTTTCCTCCTGTTTCGGGGGTACAACCATTAACAGCGGTGCATTCTCACTGGAAGGTGGTCGCGCCATAGATTTTGGCCCCAATAGGCTTCTGTTTATTGCCGGATACTCTGCCATGACGGATTTCCCCGTAGTCAACCCGATTCAATCCGAGCTTTCCTATGATGACTCTAGGGATGTCACCCTATCTATCATCGATCCTCAAACCGCTGAGCTGGTCTTCTCCTCGTATCTCGGACCGTCGTCTAATCGTCACGCCGCAACCGGATATATCGATGGAATATTGCTAGGCAATGGCTTTCAACAATTTTTCGTGTACGACGTCAAAGCCGATAGCGAGGGAAATATCATCGTTGTTGGAACCACAAATGAACTGGACTTCCCGACAGTCAATGCGTTCAAGGGCAACTTGAGTCATCCCAAACAATCCTACGACTCTCAGCATTTCTATACGTTTATTCCCGAACAAGATTTTTTCGTCACAAAGGTCAATCCTGACAGCGGCATCGTATTTTCAACGTATTTAGGCGGGTCGGATTCGGATCGAAACTTTCTCACCATGGCGTTGGACGGTGAGGACAATATTTATGTGTTGGGTGAGTCTCGGTCGGCAGACTATCCGCTGGCGAGCCCGATTCAGGATCGGTTGAGCGGTCCCAGCGATCTGGTGATTTCAAAGCTAACCCCCCAGGGCAAACTGACGTTCTCGTCCTTCTATGGTGGAAACAACCAGTCAATTCCATCGACGCCCGGCGGCATTGTTGTTGACGGCGAACGAATCATCATAGCGACGTCTACCGATTCATTATCCTTCCCCACGATGAATCCGGCACAGGCCGAATCTGCCGGCGCTGAAGACATTGGCTTGCTGATCCTCTCCCAGGCAGGTCAGGGTGATTCCGACGCCGATGGCGTGACGGATAGCTCGGATGCCTTTCCTGCCGATTCAGCGGAGTATCGCGATACCGATGGTGATGGTGTGGGCAACGAAGCTGATAGCGACGATGACGGTGACGAAGTAGCCGACGCCGAGGATGCGTTCCCTCTGGATGTCGAGGAGCAGTTCGACAGCGATGGTGACGGCGCAGGAGACAACGCGGACTTATACGACGACAATCCATTTTTGGCCTTCGATCTTGACGGCGATCGGTTTGCCGACTTCGCCGGGGATACTGACATTGACGGTGATGGCGTTCCCGACTTCTCCGACCTGGACGCGTTTGACCCAGCAGTTGGGTCCGACTTTGACTTTGATGGCGTGCAGGATAGCGAAGACCCCGATATCGATGGTGACGGCGTCGAAAACTCGCTAGACCCATCGCCCCGCAATCGCGAAATACCGCTGCAGACATTCAACGGGTTTAATCCTCTGTCTTTGGCTAACCGCACAAAACTCCCGGCTGGGTTCTTTCAGTCCGACCAATCCGATACTGGCTGGACAATTGCTGAAGATTTCGGCATCAACGGCTCCTGGAGTCTTGGTAGCATTCCCATCAGCGATGGTCAGAGCGCCCACGTCGGCTTTATGGGTGAGTTTGACGCAGGAACTATTCAGTTCAGCTATCGCGTGGACAGCCAGGCCAACAGAGACAGATTTACCTTTCTGGTGGATGGTGAAGAACAGCTCAATCGCAGTGCTCTGGTTGATTGGACAGAGTTCTCGGTAGAGGTTTCGGAGGGCCTGCACACGTTGGAGTGGATCTACTCCAAGGATAGTTTCGGAAGATTAGGCGATGACGCGGCCTGGATTGACAACTTGGCTTTACCTGGGATTACCAGTCGAGTTGCTGTGGACGACATCTCGGGTGCTTGGTACAACCCCGATCAATCAGGTCATGGCTGGCTGCTGGAGGTGCTGGAAGGGCAAAACCCAGAATCTGCCAGACGACTTAATGCTAGCTGGTATGTCTACCTAAATGGCCAACCGGCCTGGATTATTGGATCCGGGGAATTCAATGATCGAGTGGTTACCATCGATGCGTTCATCACTTCCGGGCCTATGTTTCCGCCGAACTACAACGCGCCTGACCTGAGCCTTGAGCCTTGGGGAAGCATAACGTTTGATTTCTCCGGCGACGGATTCGTTTTCTGGAATACCATTCATCCAGAGTTCAGTAGTTCGTCGATGAATATTTCGCCGTTGTTTCGGGTGGATTCGACGACTCAGGGCTGCTATTCCGGAAACTTCTACGACCCCGCGCAAAACGGTCACGGGTTTGTCATGCAAGTCACTCAATCTGGCGACCAGGATGTTTTGGTGCTTAGCTGGTACGTCTATGAAGAGGGCCGTCAGCTATGGCTGTTTGGACAGGCACCCATTGAGGATGGTCGGGCTCTGGTGCCCGTTCAGCAATTTTCCGGCCCCCAGTTCCCGCCACAGTTTGACCCAGCGGAGGTTGTTGCCGAAGACTGGGGAACGCTTGACGTGCAATTTACCTCGCCCGATAACGTGACTGTGGATTGGGCATCGGAAGACAGCGCCTTTGGCAGTGGCCAGATTCGAGCCCAGCGCCTGACAACAGTGCTAGGCGCATCGTGCAGTCAGTAGACTCACGGAAGGGCGCCGTGAATCTAACCGGCCGCGGAGAGATCACCCTCGATTTACCCCGAGAAAGTTAACCTGCCCCCATTGACCATTGACTCTCATTGGAAGGACAACAAAATGACTGAGCTTCCCCGCTACTCAAAGCCGTTAGAAAATATCTCTTCTGTTCTGGCATCGGTCAACGCCACGATGGCAAATTCGCCAGCCACCGATTGATCCAAATCAAACTGAAAGTCCGGCAAAATGCCTTCCACCTGAAACTGCACCGACGGTGAGATCTGCAAGTTGCCAGCGACACTTAGCATGCGAATTCGGTCGCCGGTCTGGGGCAAATAGTCTTCAAACACCAGTTGCACTATGCCTTCGTTAAAATCAGCATTTCCCTGGACTTGCACCGTTGTGGCTTGCCCCGCCTCTTGGCCGGTTACTAGCACTCGCCAGACGCCTTCATGAATGAGGTCGCCTTCAATAACGAAACTTCCCGGCGTATCGCCAGAGGACCATTCGCCTCGGTTAGTGACCACCAGCGTACTAGCTCCCTTTGCCCTTCCGGTTTTAGGGCTGGGTGTCGTGGTAGGTGCCATCACTGTGGCGTTATTGGTGGCCAGTTGGCTGCCTGTGGCAACTGTGAGCGCAGTTGCAGTCAGCATTGCCCCGTTACGAACAATGAGCTGGCCGGTGCTAGTAGCGCTGCCGTTATCCTCGGCTCCCACCAGCAGATTATTCACCGTTACCGCTGAGTCGTCGACAATCATCGAGCCATTGGCCTGACTGCCTGCAGCGGCAATGAAAAGGTCGGGGAAAGCGTTGAGTGCATCTAAGGGGAGTAATGTGGTCCCTGATAATAGCGTCAGGCTGCCGCTTCCGCCGGCACCAACGAGCACTGGACCGTTTACCGACAAGGCGCTGTCGCTAAGTGAAACGGTTCCTGAACTTCCCGATAGCAGCCCTAAGGTTACGCTGTCTGCAGCGACATCGCCGTCTGTGACCATCATCGTGCCGGTACCACTAAGGCCAATTTGCAAGTCGGCAAGCGCTTCCAATTCGCCGCTAACCGTCACATTGCCCATACTTCCAGCGACTCGCCCCAATAGGATGTTTTGCGCCTGCACAGCGCCGTTGTTCTCAATAGTCAAAGTGCCTTGGCCTGCGTCGGCAACGATCAGGTCGCCGCTATCTTCAAAGGGTGTTGACCACACGCCGCTGTCGATCAATACCGTGCCAGAGGAGCCGGTGGTGCCCCCAATGACTCTGAGCTGGGTTGCCGACAACACGGCCTGATGTGTCAGTTCCATGGCCCCGGTGCCGCTATAACCTACCCATAGCTCACCGGGATCACCGAAGATACACGCAACACATTCAGTAGAACCCACCGTGAACAGTCCATTGCTGTCGACTAGGTCTCCGACAAAAACACTATCGCTGGCCAGTGAACCTGACCTGAGGGAAAGCCAGCCGTCCACGGAGATTAAGCCAGCGTTATCCCATGCGGCACTCGCACCATCGACAAAAACGAACGGCAGACCACCGCCTATTTCGCCGCCTATCCTGGCATGGGTGGTTTGAAGCTGATGGTTGCTTTGCAAAATCAGTCCGGGCGCTAGGTTACCCGCCACCGGTGTTACCTGAAGTGAAGGGGTCAGGAAAGACCCCGTGTTGAGTTGATAGCTGCCGCCATCAAAGCTCACCGTACCGCCTTCGATTCGTAGGCCCTTCGTCGACGCGGCGCTGCTGCCAAGATCAACGGTGTAACTTCCGCTGGCGTCGAACACGGCCAACTGATCGCTATCTGGCACCGTATTGGGGTCCCAATTACTGGCAGTCGCGAAACTACCGCTGACCGGCGCCCCCCAGAACACCACCTCTTCTGGTGGATCGTTTGGATCGGGCGGGAAGTCCGTTCCTGAACTGGCAAGTATGACGGCGTTTTGGCAGTTTTCCTCGTCATCAACAGGGCAAATTTGGCCAACGCATGCCACCTGTCCACCATCGGAAACGCCACCGACCCCAACGCGGCAGGAAATCTCCATCCCATCGAGCACATGGCCATCGCCGATCACCGCTTGATCAGGGTTTTTGCTGAAAAACAGCTCAGACCGACCGGTAGCTCCGAGTTGAGAAAAAAGGTAGCTGCCCGAACGACTTAAGGCGATGGGTTGCCAACCCGTGGGGTCATTATCGTCGGTCTCGCGAATGGCCGTAATCGCGCCGCTTGAAGAAATCCGATACACCCCCTGTACCGGCACCCCGGCGATCTGCCGGCTGGCGATCACGGTAATCACATTGTCCTCATCAAGGCTGATGTCAGATACGTTACTGAAGTAGCGTTCGGTACTGTCTGCCAGGTCGGCAAAAGTATCGCTGCCCGGATCTCCCGGGCAGAAATCAAAGTAGCGCCCCAATGTTAGTTGAATACCATCGGCTTGACCGTTATCAAAGGCGGTCACCACTGAGGCCACAAACCGGTTATTGTTGGCCGCTGAAAGGGCGCCGGGGCGACCGCTTAGGCTGCCAGAAAAATTCGTGATGTTGGCAACAATCTGATCGCTGTTATTGCAGGGGGCGAACGGCGCGCGGGCAGTCAAACTGCCACGATCAAAGATCAGATCGCCGCTGCTATAGGCAACGGGCGTGGACCCGCTAGTTCCACGCTGTGCAAACACGGTATCTGCTTCGATGTAAGGGTCGTTGGGAATGGGCGTCTGGGGACTGGGTCCACGATACACCCCTCCTACTGAGTTAATCGCGGTGGTTCCGTTGGGGAAGGTCAGACTGAAGTCACCCTGGAAGGCACCAAACATCACCACGCCAAGGTCGGTAATGACCAGAGTATCGTCATCGATTTCCTCATAGGCGCCGTTGGCGCTCACCCATTGAGCCCCATCGCGATGGATGGAGGGCAGATCAAACTCGCTGCTGGATGGATTGATCGGTCGAGCGAAATAGGCAACCTGGCCGGCGCTATTAACGACGGCTCCGTAAAATTCCAGCGTATCGCTGGTCTCAACAATCGTTGTGGCAGAAAGCCCCGAACTCAACAGCACAAGGCTCGCCGCAAATATTCTCAAAAGCATGGTCATTCTCCTCTGCTTCAATTATAGCCGGCGCGATGGAGGTGCAATGGGTTTTAGACACAATGAGGACAATAATCACGAAACAATCAAAAAATCATCAGGCCAGCATTAGCCTTGCGAACCAGTTGCTCTGACCAAAAGAGGTAGGTTAGCTTTTTTCTGAATTGTTGAACCCTTTGGTTAGAATTTTTCGACTGACCATGGCGTCAGTGAAGTGCTCGAAGACAGCGGGCAGGGTGGTCTGTCAACCTGGACGGGAATTTCAGGCGCCTGCAGTCGTCGGGCAAAGTCAGAAGCCTTGATCTGGGTTCATTTCGCTCGAATTGGTTTGATCCGCAGGTGCCATTGGGCATCAGTCGAGGGCTCTGGATACTTCAGCACTCCTATCCTCGCATGGATTTTGCTTGCTCTAACGAATTTGGCGATGAAGCGCGATATGGATACGGTTAACCGACTACCTTCTCTTCGAGCGTTGCGGGCATTTCAGGTGGCAGGGCAGCATATGAGCTTTAAGGATGCTGGCACGGTTCTGTGCCTTAGTGCCTCTGCTGTAAGCCATCAGGTGAAAAATCTCGAGACGGATTTGGGCCTTGCGCTGTTTGAGCGAAAAACTCGATCGTTGGCGTTTACCGACGCGGGTCTAGCCTATTTCACTTTTCTGAACCGAATGTTCGCCAGGCTGGAAACCGAAACGCACCAATTGCGGGCGCAATACGGCCGCTCAATGATTCGACTAAGTTTGCCGCCGTTTTTTGCTAGCCAATTGGTGTTGCGAAAACTGAACCGGTTTCATCAGTTGGCGCCGGACACCGATATTCGAGTCAGTACACAGCCCAGCGTGATGAAATTCCATCCTGCAGAAGCGGATTTGTCGGTGCTACTTGGGCCAGATCAGTGGCCTGGGCTGGTCACTTATCCGTTGTTTGAGCGGCGAATTGTTGTGGCTGCGGCGCCGGATTTGCTGGCAAAAACAAAAATAGATTCGGTCGAAGATTTACATGGTCAGACCTTGATCGTGCACGAAAATCGCCCGGACTCATGGGCCAACTGGGCTCACGCAGCGGCCGTAGAGGTACCGAAAGCCGGCAACGTTCTCCGGTTTGATTCTATGTCGACCTTAGTTCAGGCGGCGGCCCAGGGGCTTGGATTTGCGATCATTTCCTGGCCACTGAGTGCCAGCTGGTTCCAATCTGGTGCGTTGAAACGGGTTTTTGACCAGGAATGGGACACGGGAGAACATTTTTACGTGGCCCATCGACCTGAGGATGGTGACCGCGAACCCGTCGCCAAACTAGCGCAGTGGATCATTGCTGAGTTTCAAAGCGACACATGAAAAATATGAGGGCTGCTACGGCAAAAATCCGTTTGTTGAGCAAAGTCGACAACACTAGTCTAACTCCTTGTTACTTGACCCCACCCCAAATAAGGAGATTAGATATGAAATTCACCAAGCCGATTGCTATGGCCTGTTTTTTAGGGCTGGTATGGACACCTTTGGCGGCGACTGCGGCAAGCGGAAACAAAGCGCTTAGGGTCTGCGGCGAAGCGATTGCCAAACACATGGCTAACGTCGATAACGTTCAGCGTAGCCTCACAATTGATTTCGAAAATTGTGAGGCCGGCGGCACGCTAAACCGTCGCGAAAAGTTTTATATGACCGCCCAATCGCCTAGTGGCGAGACGATCGCGAGGTTCGAATGTCTCGTGAATAACTGGGCCCACGTTCAGGAATTGAGACAAGTGCCGTTGACTGCTGAGGACTGGCCGTTGCTTTCGCAATATTAAACGTTCATTGCATCTAAACGGGATCGGAGCAACTCCAGGAGATAGCGCGCCTTCTCCTGGGTTGCGCGAATTGTACCATCGGTTAAAGCTGGACCTAACTAATAAGCAATTTTAAAGAGTGCTTTAGGGGTCGACTCGAGCCGAGTATATTTTCCTGATTCAAGATGGGAAAACGCTGTCGACTTCGACTGGGCTTAATCGCGAGATGGTGCCGCCCGCAACCAAGAGTCTGCGCGGGGTTCCACAAGTGGTTTGGAGACAGCGAAGCCCTGCAGAAAATGACATCCTATATTTCGTAGGTACTCTATTTCTTCCTTACTTTCGGCGCCTTCAGCGACAATGCTCATGCCGATTGCTGGTGTAAGCTGGGTGACGAGATCTAAAATTTTTCGTGCCCGGTTACTGGTATTGATACTCGCTATTAGTGACCGATCAATTTTCACGGATGAAAAAGGTAAATCGATCAGGCTGCGCCAGTTTGAATAGCCGTTGCCATAGTCGTCCAAGGCAAATGTTGTTCCCGCTTCTCTGAGTTCGTCCATGTTTCGTTTGGCCCGAGAGAAATCGTGAACAATATTGTGTTCTACCACTTCTAGGCATACGTGAGAGGCGGCAAGACCGCAGTCTTCAAATTGTTTCAGTTTCCTGGAAGCGTAGCCATCGGTAACGATATCGTTAGGGCTCACATTAAACGACACCCGTTTAATTAACCCTTCAGCGATCCAGGACTTGATGGGGCGACTTGCCACCTCGAGCAGATCGTCATCTAGCTGGCTCATCTTGCCAATTTCGGTGGCGATCTCAATCAACCGCATCGGCTCCATTGGCCCGATCTCATCATTGCGCCATCGCACCAGCACCTCAACGCCAACTGGGGCGAGAGAGTGGGAAGAAATGATAGGCTGAAAAACCGGGTAGATCTTTCCACTGGCAATTGCCGTTGGCAACGCCAGCTCAATCTTGCGTCTGCGGAGAGCAGCTTTGTGAATGGTCTTGTTATACCGTTGACTCCTAGCCTTGCCGCATCGTTTTGCTTCATATAGGGCAAGGTCGGCGCTCCGCAGGAGTTCGGAGTGGGTTTTTCCGTTCCGTGGGAAATTTGATATACCAATGGAACCGGAAATGATGATTCTTCGCTCAACTTCATCCACAGGCTGAAACAAGCGCATGACTAGACCGGTGCTTTCAGTCTGTCCGCTCATTGTGAACTGATCTAGGTTATCGGTTGCCACCAGCAACCCAAACTCATCGCCACCGAGCCTGGAGAAGCCGCTGCAACCTGGCAGGTCTCTAAGACGCTTTGCGAATGTTGTGAGAACGTAATCCCCTGTATTGTGACCAAACTGGTCATTGATCCGCTTGAAGTTGTCCAAATCTATGAGCACCAGCGAAAAAGACCGTCCATCCTCTTTTGCAAGTTCAATAAGTTCATTGACCTCACTGACGAACCCGCGCCTATTGAGAAGCTCAGTAGTTGGGTCCGTTCGCGCCATTTCCAACGCGGTTTCTCGTTCGGAGTTGGCGACCTCGAGTAACCGACTCAGGGAATCGGTGACGTTAGGGACTCCAGGCATTCCGGGCTCGTCGTTGCCCGTCTCGGCGTTAATAATGATGCCGACAAGACCGACAGTGCCATCAGGCAATTTAAGCGGAAATTTACGCGTAACGACGTAAACCGAATCGCCTATGTATTCGTGGTTCGTGCTTTCTTCGCCGGAAAAAACCTTTCGATCTTCAGACCAAAACACCTCTAGATGATCACCTTGAAACAGGCAACTGTCGTCCTTTCCGATAATGTCATTGAGGCCCAGCATGTCCTTGAAATCCTGGTTTCCATAGATCCATCGATGTTTGGAATCTTTTATGAAAATAGGATAAGGAAGGCTGTCCAATGCTTGCGTTAGCACCACGATATCATCGGTAATCGGCGCGCTGGCTGATGTTGTTGTTGGCTGACTGGTTGTCGTCATCAAAGCAGTGGATTGGTTTCTGATCGCTGAGAAAGATACCACCAAACTCTCGTTCGCGGCGATTTTGCGCAACATTTCTTGACTAGTTGCGGGCAATATTGCGGTTAATTTGCACTGCTAGACAGTGGGTTTACTCGACGCCACTAAGGCTGCCAGCCCCCGCCTAACACCCGGTAGAGAGTGACCCTGTTGCTGGCTTCAGCCAATCGAGCGGCAATCATATCCTGCTGGGCGGCGTTATGGGCGCGCTGCGCTGTGAGCACCAACAGCGAGCTTTCAATACCATTGCGAAAGCTTGCGTCGGTCAGGCGGTAGATTTTCTCGTTAGCTTCCAGTAGCGATTGGCGCGCAGCCAAGAGTTTTTGGATATTACTCTGTTCGCTCAACGCGTCAGAGACTTCTCGGAAAGCGGTTTGAATGGTGAACTCATACGCCGCCAATGCGGCATCACGTTGAACTTCGGCAATGCGCACCTCAGCTTTCCTCGAGCCGGCATCAAAAATCGGTACCGACACCGACGGGATGAAACTCCAAAGACCAGAACCGCTGCCAAATAGATCTGATAACTGGGGGCTTGATGTGCCGACACTACTGGTCAGTGTGATACTTGGAAATCGAGCGGCTCGGGCAGCGCCGATATTGGCGTTTGCCGCGCGCAGGGAGCGTTCCGCAGCCAATACATCGGGGCGGCGTTGCAGTAGTTCCGATGGTAGGTCTGCCAGCGGACCAATCTCGTGAATTAGCGGCGCAAGCGGATCGCTGATGACGGTGCCGGAATCTGCAACTAACGCCGGATCTAGAGGCTGACCCACCAATAGCGTTAGCGCGTTGATGTCCTGTGTCACTTGGGTTCGGGAAATAGCAATGTCGGCGCGAGCGGTATCAACACTGGTTTGGGCGGTGGCCACCTCCAGCCCCGAGGCGGTGCCAATGTCGAAGGTTTTGAGCGTTAGATCCAGGGATTTCTGTTGACTTTCCAGTGTACGTTGGGCCAATCGCAGGCTTCGTTGATCCGCCGCCAAAGTAAAATACGCTAGGGCAACTTCAGCAACGAGTGTGATACGCATGGACCTTAGTGATTCTTCATTGGAAAGGTAGGTTTCCAAGGCCTGATCTCGTAGATTGTTAAGGCGACCAAAAAAGTCTAGCTCGAACGCACTGATTCCCAAAGAGCTGCTATAGCTGCGTGAGGTCTCGCCACCGGAGCGCAGTGCGTTACTGCTGCCAAAAGCATCGAGCTCAGGCAACTTGTTGACGCGAGCTATTTGAAACTGCGCACGGGCTGACTCAACGGCAAATGCGCTCTGTCGCAGACTGCGGTTGTTGTTCAGTGCCAGTTCAATGAGTTGGTGCAAGCGTTGGTCCCCGTAGAATTCCCTCCAGTGGAGTTCCTCTACCGAGGTCGCTTGCGGGTCGCCAACCGGTGTTGTTGGCCATGTTTCAGCAACAGGAGCCAATGGCCGGCGATATTCGGGTGCGAGGTTGGCACAACTGGTTAAGGTGAGACCAAGGGTGATGCTCAGCAGAATGGCCCGAGAGATCCTCATGATCCTTCCTGGCCTGCAGTGATGGATGCCGAATTGCCTGTCAGTACAGCGGTGTTGGTTCGGTCAAAGAGTTTTTGCACCATTACATAAAGTAGTGGGATAAGAAACACGCCCAACAACGTGCCGGTAATCACGCCTCCGATGACGCCCGTGCCCACCGCATGCTGGCTGCCCGAGCCGGCGCCAGAGCTGAGTACCAGCGGTAAAACACCCAGGCCGAAGGCCATCGATGTCATGACGATTGGACGCAATCGCTGGCCACAGGCATGTAGCGTTGCGGCAATTAGTTCCTGTCCTTCGTCCACGGCCGCCTTGGCAAACTCAACGATAAGAATGGCATTTTTCGCGGTCAGCCCCAGGATGGTCAGCAGGCCAACCTGGAAGTAAACGTCGTTCTCCAATCCGCGTATCTGGGTGGCCAGCACAGTACCTAACACGCCTATAGGCAGTACCAGTAACACCGCCAATGGCACCGACCAGCTCTCATACAGCGCGGCCAGACACAAGAACACTACTAGTAAGGAGAACAGGTACAACGTACTGGCGTTGGATCCCGCTTGCTGCTCTTCGTAGGACAAGCCGCTCCAAGCGACAGTAAAGCCCTCAGCCCATTGTTCGGCCAATTTCTCCATGGCTTCGATAGCCGCACCTGAGCTTACCCCGGCGACAGCATCGCCTTGTATTTGAATGGAGGAGTCGCCGTCAAAGCGCGATAACGTGGGTGAACCGGTTGTCCACCTGCCAGTGGTAAAGGCGGAGAACGGAACCATATCGCCATTGTTGTTGCGTACGCTCCATTTTTTCAGATCCTCGGGCAGCATGCGTGCATCGGCGCGGGCTTGCACATACACCTTTTTAACCGCGCCCCTATCAATGAAGTCGTTCACGTATCTGCCACCCCAGGCGGTGGATAACACACTATTTAGATCGCTCACCGATACGCCCAACGCACCAGCTTTCGTATTGTCGATATCTAGAACGTATTGCGCGGTATCAGCAGCGATGCTGATCCGTACCCCTTGCAAACTCGGATCCTGATTGGCTGCATTGACCAGCGTATTGGCAGCGGCGGTCAGCTTCTCGGTGCCTTGGGCGTTTGGATCGAGCAACTGCATAGAGAAGCCGCCGGTAGAACCTAATCCGGGAATGGACGCAGGCGCCAGAGCGAAGATCTGGGCATCTTTGATCTGTCGGAGTGCCGCCATGGCGCGACCTCGAACAGCGCTGACACTTTGCCGGCCCTCAGTGCGTTCGGACCAGTCTTTCAGTCGCACAAATCCTAAACCCGCATTCTGGCCGTTACCGCTGAGGCCAAAGCCTGCCACCAGAAAGGTGGAGGCCAGAGTGTCTGCCTCGTTTTCGAGAAAATACTGTTCTACTTGATCAATGACTTTATCGGTACGCTGTTGGGTTGCACCCGCTGGCAACTGCACCCGGACCAACAGTGCGCCCTGATCTTCATCGGGCACAAACGAGGTGGGTAGACCCATGAAGGTGATGGTCAGTACGAAACCCAATAGGGCATACAGCAACATGAAGCGTGCTCCGCGTTTCAGCATATGGGCAACGCCGGTCTCATAACCTTTGGTGATTCGGTCCACCAGCCGATTGAATCCGGCAAATAGCCTGTTTGACAAATGCCCTGCTGGCACAGTGGGCTTGAGCAAGGTGGCACAAAGCGCGGGTGTGAAGATTAACGCGACCAACACCGACAGCACCATGGCTGACACAATGGTGATGGAAAACTGGCGATAGATGACCCCCGTTGTTCCACCGAAAAACGCCATGGGTAGAAAGACCGCGGATAGCACCAGACCAACACCAATCAGCGCGCCAGAGATTTGGTGCATAGATTTACGGGTTGCTTCCTGTGGAGACAGACCCTCTTCGGCCATCACCCGTTCGACGTTTTCCACTACCACGATGGCATCATCCACCAGCAAGCCGATCGCTAGCACCATGGCAAACATGGTTAGTGTGTTGATGCTGTAACCAAACGCTGAGAGCACAGCGAAGGTGCCTAGCAATACCACGGGAATGGCGAGCGTTGGAATCAATGTTGCCCGCCAATTTTGCAAAAACAGGAACATGACTAAGAACACCAGTATGACCGCTTCGATCATGGTTTCGATCACGCTTTCAATAGATGCCTCAATGAACGGCGTGGTGTCGTAGGTTGTAACCATCTTCATACTGGCCGGCAGAGACGCGGACAATTTTTCAACTTCGGCTTTGACGGCTGCTGCGGTTTGCGTCGCGTTAGCGCCGGTAGCCAAGAGGATTCTGATGCCAGCGGCGGGCTGGCCCTGATAGGAGCTTTTGACGTCGTAGTTGGCACTGCCGAGTTCGACATCAGCCACATCAGACAGACGCACTGCCGCTGAGTTGGTACTGGATACCAGAATGATGTCGCGAAACTGCTGCGGGGTTTGCAGGCGACTTTGGGCAGTGATTGTGGCATTGAGCTGTTGTCCTTGGACGGCGGGCAAAGAACCCAGCTGGCCCGCCGAGACTTGGGTGTTCTGCGCTGAGATCGCGCTGGTGATATCGGCGGGTGTGAGTTTGTATTCTGTTAGCTTTAGAGGATCGAGCCAGATACGCATGGCGTATTGGGAACCTAGCACCCCAACGCTGCCGACGCCGGAGACGCGGCTAAGCGGTGTTTTCAAATTGGACGCAATATAGTCTCCTAGGTCGGCTGAACTCAGGCTGTCATCGCTGGATACCAGCCCCAGCACCATGAGCAACTCATCGCCTGATTTTGTGACCGTCACGCCCTGGGTTTGCACCGATGTTGGTAGCGTTGAAGTGATCTGTTGCACCTTGTTTTGGACTTGCACCTGCGCGGTATCCGGATCTGTGCCGATCTCAAAGGTCAGCTGCACGCTGGATGAACCCGATGCACTGGATGAAGAAGATATGTAGCGCAATCCATCCAGACCGGTAAGGTTTTCCTCGATCACCTGGGTGACAGATTCTTCCACCGCGATGGCCGATGCGCCGGTGTAGGTCGCGTTGACAGAAACGCTGGGAGGAGAAATGGTTGGGTAACGCGATACGGCCATAGTACTTATGGCCATTGCACCTGCGAGCATCGAACCGATGGCCAGTACCCAGGCGAAAATGGGTCGATTAATGAAAAATTGAGACATGGTGTTTCCTCAATTAGAAACCGTGGGGGCAGGCGCTTTCTTGGTCTCATTGGCAACGCGCACCGCGGAACCGACCTGGATTTTTTGCAAGCCTTCAACCACCACTCGTTCGCCCGGCTGCAAACCGCTTTCTACGACCCACTGATCGCCCAATGTTTGACCCGTGGTCAAGATTCGCTCTTCGATCGTGTTGTTTTCATTAACGACATAGGCCAGTCCATTGCCTTTCACGTCGCGGCTGATGGCGACCTGGGGCACCACCAGGGCATTTTGCATAACCGCACCTTCCAGTCTTATCAAGCCGTACATGCCTGGGATCAATTCGTTGTTGGGATTGGGGAATATCGAGCGTACGGTCACTGTGCCGGTTGTCTCATCCACGAAGGCATCTGCCAATTCCAGTGTCCCAATGGGTTCATAGAGACTGCCGTCATCCTTGACGAGCCGTACCACCGGGCTGTCATTTTCGATTTTGACCTCGCCGGCTCTAAATTGCTGGCGAAAACGCAGCACCTCGGTCGCCGATTGGGTTGCATCCAAGTAGATGGGGTCTAGCTGCTGCACCGTCGCCAGTGGGGTCGTTTGGTTGGCGGTGACCAATGCACCCTCGCTGACACTAGATCGTCCAATGCGGCCACTGATGGGGGAGGTAACATTGGCATAAGACAGAGAAATTCTGGCTGCCTCTAAGTTTGCCTGCGCCGAGACCACTGCCGAGGTCGCTTGCTTGTAAGCTGCTTCGGCTTCTTCGGCGCTTTCCTGACTGACGGCTTCGATATTGACCAGCTCGCGATAACGAGCCGCCTTAGCCTTAGCGCTGGCCAGGGCTACTTGTGCGCTAGCAAGGGTTGCTTGTGCATCATTGACAGCGGTTTGTGCTGACGTTGAATCGATCTCATATAGCACTTGTCCAGCTTCGACGCTACTGCCCTCGGTAAATAAGCGTTTGCGCACGATACCGCCGGTCTGCGGCCGTATTTCGGCGGTGACCGCCGCAACGACCCGTCCGGTCAATTCGTTTGAAATCGGCACTTGGCTGTTTTCAACGGTGTAGGCCACCACTTCGACGGGTGGCGCTTGCCTAGGTGGCAGCGCTGACTCCTGATTACAGGCAGCCAGGATCAATGCCGCTGCAATCGCCATGATTGTGTTTGGCAATAACAGGGCGGGGTCGTGGCACACATGAGAGGGGCCGGCAGTTTTTTTCATGAGGTCTTTCATTGGATTGCCCGATGGATTTCGTTTTTCATCTAGGTGCCTTTCGTCGATGAATAACCAGTGCTGCCAAGTCGCTATCCAAGCGACTCTTGTCGATGATGTGCGACGTGGAGACACCAAAGATCAACGAGGGTTCTCAGTAGCATTGAGGGTAATTTCATCAATAGTTAGTATGCTAATAGTTAGCATACCAACATAAAAGAATCACTGCAATCGATACCCGCAAAAATTCAACATCGGTAGGCTCACGGGATTTGCGATCTTTCATGCAGCTGCCCGGTGCATTCAAAACGTAATCGGCGGCGAATGGATTACTGTCTGAACAGGCGTGCCTATGTTTTGGGCTCGGAAAGAGGCAGGCTGTGATAACCTTCGTTATCAGTTGGGCTCGCCGCCTTACTACCTCAATTTACTGAATCTGCTGCGCCCCTGGGTGGCCAGCACTAAGAAAAATCTGAAATCAAATATGTCTGAAGCCCCGCCCCAGGATAGCCAACAGCTTGACCCACAGATAGTCCAGCGACTGACTGACTACCAACGCAGGACCCAGGCCGCCCAAAGCCGAGCGGACACCGTCGCCGTGCGTCTGGCACCGGCATTAAAGGCCCTTGCTCAGCCACAGGGCCTTGACGAAACGTTGGCCAAAACCCGCCAGGTTTTGGATGCGGTTGAGACGGTAAACGAAGCCGCTACTGCACCAATCAACAATGAGATTGCTTGTCGCAAGGGGTGCGGCTTCTGCTGCCATCAGCTTCTGTTGGTAAAGAAGGGCGAAGCCCTCCTCATGCGCAAGGCCATGAAAAGCCTTCGACGGGCGGCGCGGCGGGAAATCACTCAACAGGCCAAGATTCAGCTCAAAGCCCTCAAACGGGCGGGCTATCAGGGCAGCAGGGACTGGAAGAACCGGCAACGGATGGTCCAGTTTGGCGAGGTGATCCGGCAGGCAGGGCTGCCTTGCCCGTTTCTAGGCCGGGCGTCACAGGCCTGCGTAATTTACGAAGATCGCGCGGTACCCTGCCGGTCCGCGTTTGCGTTTGAACGCAAACTGTGTGAGCAGCACTATGGGTTTCAGGGGCGGCCGCCTCAGGCTCAATATATTGAGTTTGGAGTGATTCACCCCACTGAACAGTATATGCCCAGCGACGGTACCCTCATTCCGGCCTGCGAGATTGTGCTCAACGATCGTTTCGATCACTGAGTGATTCCGGCGTGACAATGAGTGTCCGGTTGCCTTGGCCAACCACTTTTAGGGCTGGGCACTAGAGGGTCAACTCGACACCTGAATGCGTTCGGTTGAAGTAGATTTTGGCGTGCTCGCCGTACTGGAAAGCCCCCGATGTTCACTAAGCAATGCCAATGCCGCTATTGTTTTTGATAATCCAGGCCTAGTCGAGATGGCTTATCCTATACACCACAATTAGACGAACGGAAGGGAATGCAATGACAGTCTCCAGACGATCCGCGATTAAAGGTTTGGCTGCCATTGGCGCCGCAAGCGCCGTGTCTTCTTGTGTCCCTTCCGAAGAAAATTCGGATATTGCCTCCAAGAAAGCCCATTTAAATAATCCCAGCCTTGCCATACCCGACGAGCCAGACCAGCTATTGCTCAATCATGACAATGCGGTTGAAGAGATGCAAAAAGCGGGTGTTGATCTGTTGATATGTCGAGATCCGATAAACGTTCAGTACTTAACCAATGTCCGAGCGACGCCCGAGGTGCTGGGCATGGACGGTTTGACGTTCGCAACACTGAAAGCATCCGCTGACCGCAAACCAACCTATATCGGCAGCAGGGTGCAATATTATTTTGATACGCCAAAGCCCTCTGTATCTGACCAACTAGATTTCCGATTTGTCGGTATACCGGCTGAACCCGATTTGTATGGTCAATTGGAAGACGCCAAAGACATCGCCAATGCTCCCGCGGCGGTTTATGCCATGCCGAGAATGCACACAGAAAAAGCGCGATCACCGTTAGAGTCTCGGCGTCTTAACCAGATCGACAAAGCGTTTACGGAGTTGAAAGCTACCTCCGAAGCGGCCATTCTCGCGGAGATACTCGAGACCGATTTGCCAAACAATACCATTGCGATTGACGATCTGTTGCTTCGCACTGTTATTGAGAAAAGTGGTCTTGATGTTCGGGTTGTTGATGGTGAACGATTGATTCGGCGTATGC
Source organism: uncultured Gammaproteobacteria bacterium (assembly GCA_964559945.1). Classification (GTDB taxonomy): domain Bacteria; phylum Pseudomonadota; class Gammaproteobacteria; order Xanthomonadales; family SZUA-38; genus JANQOZ01. The sequence goes on from CAZLJY010000062.1 coordinate 21,761, forward strand.
GCTTGATCAAATCACCTCTCGAAATTACGTATATGCGTTTTGCCGCGCATGCCAATAGTTTTGCCGCTAAGGCCGCTGCGCGCAGTGTGCGCGAGGGCGCAACGTTTACCGATGTGCGAAAAGAATTTGCCAAGGCGTGTGCAGAGTATGGCACCAGAGCGAAATTCATGATGCTAGATACGCACACGCCGAACCTTTCAAAAGGTGAAATCAAAGACGGGCGTAGTTTTCTTATGGATTCTGTCAGCGCCTTCGAAAACTACCACGGAGATTACGGTCGAACCGTTTGTCTGGGTGAGCCTAATAAAAAAATGCAAAAGGTTATCGACGGTCTTGCGAAGACTTGGGATCGTGTTTTACCCGAGCTGAAACCGGGCGTGACCTTCAAAGAAATTATCGCGCTAACGATGAGACTGTTTGGCGAAACAGGACTTGACGTGGGCTATGGGGTAAACCCACATAGTGTAGGGATGCATCATCATGATGATCCGAACACAGAAGATTTTTCTCTGGGTTATGTTAAGGACAACGTGACATTAAAAGAAGGCATGATTATCAGCATTGATTTGCCCTTTCTTGATGTCGGTTTAGGCGGCAGCGCCCATCTTGAAGACAGCAGTTTGATCACGAAAGATGGCCCAGAATTGATTAATGACCCCGCTGACCGAATGATCGTTATCTAATGACCTAAATGGTCCAGCGTTGTCTAGTCGGCTTGGAGGCACGTCATTGTTGTTCTCTATAGCTTCAAGACAACCTCACCGATAAACAAAGCGTCCCTCGAGGCCCAGGCTTTTTCATTCGCCGTGACCGATCACTCAAGGTTCGATGATGGCTTAATTCTCTCTCACTAATCGATGTAGTTTGTGGTATTTTTTGCGAGGAAATGTCCAGATTTACGGGTCAATTGCGCGATAGGTGGATGTCGTTAAACAAACACGGAGTGTTGCTATGCGTTTATCAAGACTTGCGATAGGGTTGATTGTGGGCCTGAGTGTCGGTGTGGGTTCATCCAATGCAGCTCAACTGGGCACCGGCTTTACCTACCAGGGCGAATTGACCGTCAGCG
>CAZLJY010000063.1:0-4445 GCA_964559945.1 uncultured Gammaproteobacteria bacterium
GCCGCTGATCTTCTATCTGCCAAATGCAGCTTTACTGATCTGAATTTAACCGAAGACCTGCGCGCACTTTGCCAGCAAGCAAAGTCCCAGGGTATGAAAGCGGCTTGCATGATCGCCGCCGGATTTTTTGGACTGTCTGCCCTGTTTTTCTTGCTGTCGAGACGAACGCTCAAACAGGACTTGAATCAGGGCTGAAATTGTCCAATGAATTAGGACAGTAACCCTTCGAAATTTAACCGTTGCCGTTAATCTTTCGGGCAACCAAAAAAGCCCTGGCTTCCATCAAATTTCGGCAGCACGGTAACTGGATTGCTTAATGGCCGCTTTGGCATCCAGTTCGGCCGCCTGATAAGCGCCGCCCACCATTTCCAAGGAGCAACCTGTCTTCTGTAGACGGTTAAATAGATCACGCTCGGAATTTTGCCCCGCACAAATAATCACGGTATCAACGGGAAGTATATGGATTTCACCCTCGCGTCGAATATGTAGCCCGTCGTCATCAATTTTCAGGTATTCCACCCCATTGAGCATGGTCACACCTCGCCGCTTAAGTGCCAGACGGTGAGTCCATCCTGTGGTGCGGCCAAGGCCTCGCCCCACGGGCGCATCTTTGCGCTGTAGCAGCCAGATCTGGCGATCCGCTTTGGCAATTTCTGGTTTTACGCCGGTGACGCCGCCGCGGGGATGGTTGTCAAAATCGATTCCCCATTCGCGGGCAAACACACCGCGGTCCAGTGCCCCTGAGACCCCTTTATGACTGATCAACTCACACACGTCGAAGCCAATGCCACCGGCGCCAATCACCGCAACTGATTCACCCACGGGTTTTATCCCCGCAATAACATCGGTGTAAATGACCACCTTTTTGTGGTTAATGCCCTCGATCTCAGGCACCCGCGGCACAATGCCTGTGGCAACAACCCAATGATCAAAATCCTCGATCAAGGGGTCCTCTGTGGTCATTTCATAGTTAAGTTTAAGCGTAACCCCGTGGACCTCTATCATCTTTTGGTAATAACGCAGCGTTTCGTAAAACTCTTCTTTCCCCGGTATTTTTTTTGCCAGATTGAACTGCCCGCCGATTTCGCTGGCGCGATCAAATAAGGTCACCTGATGGCCCCGCTCAGCGGCCACACAGGCGTATGCCAATCCAGCAGGACCGGCCCCGACAACAGCGATTCGTTTTTTTGTGGTGGCCGGGAGGTAATTCAGTAGCGTCTCGTGACAAGCACGAGGATTAACCAAACACGACGAGGTAATCCCATCAAACACGTGATCTAGGCACGCTTGGTTACAGGCGATACAAGTATTGATCTCATCCTCTCGCCCCTGCTCTGCCTTCAGCATAAAATCGCTATCGGCAAGCATTGGCCGCGCCATCGACACAAGGTCCGCATCACCTCGCGCCAGCACCTGCTCCGCCACATCTGGCATATTGATCCGGTTGGAGGTAATTGTTGGAATGTTTAACGCCTTGCGAAGTCGGCCGGTGACTGAGGTAAAGGCCGCTCGGGGAACCATGGTTGCGATGGTAGGCACCGCACTTTCATGCCAAGTAAAATGGGTGGAGATAATGGTTGCTCCAGCTTGCTCAATGCGTTGGGCGAGCAACACCACTTCCTCCCAGCTCATACCTTCTTGCAGCATGTCCATCGCGGCGATCCGGAAAATCACGATAAATCCATCGCCAACCGCCTCCCGAATCCCTTGAATAATTTCCACCGGAAAGCGCATTCGGTTTTCGAAACTGCCGCCGTACTGATCCTCTCGCTGGTTCGTCTTTTCAACCAGAAAACTGGAGACCAAATAGCCGGCTGACCCAATGACCTCTACGCCGTCATAACCCGCTTTTTTCGCCAACACCGCGCAGTGAATGTGATCTTGAATTTGCTTGGCTACACCGGCTGAGTCCAGCTCGTGGGGTGTTAAGCGGGAAATGGGCGACTTGATCGCTGATGGTGCTACTAGCTTTTGGGTCCTGGCTAAGGGTCCGGAATGCAGAATTTGCAGGCAAATTTTGACATCGGGTGCCGTCTGATGGACTTTTTGAGTAATGATCTCGTGTTGCCGCGCTTCAGCATCAGTGGAGAGTTTTGCATGACCGTCCGTGCCGCCTTCCGTATTCGGCGCAATGCCTCCGGTAATGATCATTCCAACCCCACCGGCGGCCCGTTCAGCGAAATATTCCGCCATGCGCTCAAAGCCGTTTTCAGTCTCCTCAAGCCCGGTGTGCATTGAGCCCATAATGGCCCGGTTACGGATTGTGGTGAATCCGAGATCTAGGGGTTCAAAGAGCGCTGGATATTTCATGGATAGAGAGGGTACTTTTTGATGGGGTCAGTGTCGAAAGCGAACTGATGAAGAACATGGGCTAGGCGATACTGCCATAGTGTTTTAGCGTTTCCTTGGCGATGACCAATTGCATAATTTCCGTGGTGCCTTCAAATATTCGGTAGATCCGAGAATCTCTAAAAAACCGCTCCGCCTCGTATTCCTGCAGATAACCAGCGCCGCCGTATATTTGCACCACACGATCGACGATTCGCCCACAAGCCTCAGAGGCAAACATTTTAGTGCACGCGGCCTGCAGCCGAACATCAATGCCGTTATCAACCTTGCTGGCGGCGTCAGCCAACATGGTTTCCATGGCGTAGATCTCAGCCCTAGAATCAGCGATTTTTGCTTGGATCAGTTGAAAGCTTGCAACCGATTCGCCAAAGGCCTTGCGGCCCATGGCATATCGTACGCCGCTGTCCAACGCCCTCTTGGAATACCCTAAGGAGGCAGCTGCGACCGATAAGCGGCCGCTGTTTAGCGATTTCATCGCAACCTGAAAACCTGTCCCTTCGGTCTCACCCAAAAGGGCCGACCGAGGTAAGCGAACGTCACTTAAGACCACGTCGGCAATTTGTGACCCAGACTGCCCCATCTTCTTATCCGCTGAGCCAATGGTTAGCCCTGGCGTATCGGCGGGAACTAGGAATGCACTGATATGGGCATTTTTCGGCTGAGGCGTTTCGGAGGTGCGGGCAATAACCAAAATCACATCCGCGATGGGCGCGTTGGTAATGTAACGCTTCACCCCATTTAAGACGTAATGATCACCCTCTTTTTTTGCGCTGGACCGCAGGGCTGCACTGTCAGACCCTGAATCCGGTTCGGTGATAGCAAATGAGGAAATGCGTCCTTGGGCGATCGCTGGCAGCCATTGCTGTTGCTGCGCCTGGGTGCCAAATTGCCGCAATGCCGTATTAAACATGCCGTTGCCGATGCTTGTGACCGCGCGAAACGCCGGTGCCGCCCAGGAAAGCTCCACAATCGCATTTAAGTATTGGCTGGCGCTCATCCCCGCGCCTCCAAATTTTTCCGGGATACTCAGACCAAATAGTCCCAGATCTGCCATCTCAGTGAGAATGTCTGGCGGGATTGCGTCCGCAGCAACCACGGTTTTTTCCGCAGGCACCAATCGTTCCCGGACAAAGCGTTGCAGCTGATCAATGAATAGATCATAGGTTTCCTGATCCAGTCCGACTGGTGTATCAACCAGGGCTGTCATACCTCTAGGGCCCGATCAATGGCATTGGCAACCCGCAATTACTCCCGGCCCCCACCACAAACAATGGTTTGGCCGGTGACATAGTTACTTTCTTGCTGGCAAAACAGAAAAACGGCGCCGGCCGCTTCTTCCGGTGTGCCGGCCCGTCCCATGGGAATGATCGACATTGCCGCATCGAGATTTTTCTGCGGGATGCCCACTTTGATTGAGCGATCGCCAATTTTCACGTCAGGCTTCTCCCCTTCAACCCCTTGGGTCAGGCGGGTGGCGATCATGCCGTAGGCAACACAGTTCACGTTAACCTTGTAACGCCCCCACTCTTTTGCCAGTGTCTCGGTAATCCCAATGACCGCTTTTTTTGCCGCCGCATAATTCACCTGGCCGGCATTGCCGCGGGTGCCACTGACCGACGAGATGTTGACCACTTTACGGAACACTTCACGACCCTCAGCCGCTTCTTTTTTGGCACGTTCGCGAAAATGGGCAGAGGCCGCTCTTAGCACCCGAAATGGCGTGAGGGTATGCACCTCAATCATCGCCATAAACTGCTCGTCGCTCATCTTCTGAATCACGCTATCCCAGGTGTAACCGGCGTTATTGATCACAATATCCAACTGGCCAAATTCGTCGAGGGCGGTTTGAACAAATCGGTCACCGAAATCGGCTTCGGTCACATCACCGCAGCAGGTCACTGCCTGGCCGCCCATTTTCTTGATCGCCTCTACCGTCTCATTGGCGGCGGATTCATCAATATCATTAACAACCACCGATGCCGCCTCACTGGCTAGCTTAAGGGCAATTGCACGGCCAATTCCCTGACCTGAACCTGACACAATCGCTACTTGCTGATTAAGCCTTCCCATTTCTACGCCTCATTATTGATTTACTG
>CAZLJY010000063.1:4455-22566 GCA_964559945.1 uncultured Gammaproteobacteria bacterium
GGAATACATTAGCTGAGCAAGCGAAAGGCTCACTCCTCAAGCGAATTTTTAACCACGACCTCAGCACGTCCAACCAGTGTCTTGGTTCCTGTTTGGGTTAGAGTTTCGGTCTCAAGTACCAGCCGTTGCTGATCATCAACCGTGGATATCTCCTTCACCGTGGCGCAGGCGGTAATTTCATCCAACACCTGAGTGATATTAGAAAAGCGCACGGAAAACGAGGAGATATTCGCCTGCTCAGTCCAATCGGTCAGTTGACGGCCCTGAATGGCCATCGACAGCATGCCGTGAGCAAACACATCATCGTAGCCACTGGCTTTGGCAAAATCGCTGTCCACGTGGATCGGGTTATGGTCACCCGAGCCGCCGCAATACAGCGCCAAGGTATGGCGGGTAATGGGTCCAAACTCCAGCGCTGGGATGGCCTCACCCGCTTTAACGGTTATGTCTTTTGGGCGGCTCATTGCTTCACCTTATTGACCATCACCAAAGTGCCAGAAATTCTCTGCACCAATGCGTCTCCTCGATGAATTTCGGTGACCATCACCATGAACTGCAAAGCCCCTGCCTTCTTGTCATAAACATCGGTGACTTCCGTGGTGAGGGTTAAACAATCCCCAGCGTAGATCGGTGAGAAATACTCAAAGGCCTCCTCGCCATGGAGAAGGTTTTTAAAATCGATCCCCAGGGACTCATAGGTGAGGCGCGTTGACGGCGCCAACAGCTTCAAACAATTGCCAAAGGTCAGTGGCGCCAAAATATTCGGATGACCGGCCTGTTTGGCGGCCGCTTCGTCAAAGTAGATTGGGTTGGTTTCTTGTATCGCTTTGGCAAAAAGCTTCAGCTGACCCGGCTCCACCACAATGGTTCTAGGTTCAGAGGTCCGCCCGATGTTCTCTGGACTCAGCATAAAAGTGCTTGTACTCCTTGACTCACGCTCTCGGTATCCATTGGGCAGGGGAGCATCTCCGCCACACCCCCAGAAAGGGTTAATGCCGCGATTCAACCCGACCGCTATGGTGGCAAAACCTTGTCTCAAAGCACACTAGCACAATCGATGAATATTCATCATACGAAAAGAATATTCAACATACTGAATAATTGCCAAGCCGCTAACAATCGCACATTAAACTATTAGGAAAGCTAGTACCCTCACTCAACGTGATCTGCGATGATCACAACGTATTCCTAAAACCAAATCCTTATGAAAAACGCCGAAGCGTCCCAGCATCGTTACGCAAACTATGTTCTCGGTATTTTGTTTGTGGTCATGATGTTGAATTTCATCGATCGACAGATCGTGTCCATCCTGGCCGAGTCCATCAAGCGGGATATGGGCCTTTCTGACAAACAAATCGGTTTGATGACTGGCTTGTCCTTCGCCATTTTTTACACCACCTTATCGATCCCCATCGCGATTCTTGCCGATCGCTGGAACCGCAGTCGAATCATCGCGCTATCCGCCGGGATTTGGTCGGTGATGACTATCCTATGTGGCGCGGCAACCAGCTTTTTGCAGTTGTTTCTGGCCCGAGTGGGCGTAGGCATTGGGGAAGCGGGTTCATCGCCGGCCTCACACTCGCTCATTGCTGACCTGTTTCCACCAGAACGCCGCGCAACCGCCTTAGGCATATTTGCCATGTCGGTGTCCATTGGGTCTTTTATCGCCTTTACCGGTGGCGGCTGGATGGCCGAGAACATTGGCTGGCGAGCAGCATTTCTGGTGGCCGGTGTCCCTGGCCTGGTGGTTGCCTTGTTGATGTGGGTCACCGTGCCCGACCCTCGTGGCAAAAGACCCCTGCGTGAGGCCTTGAAACCCATCCCTGGTGAGGTGTCGTTGCGGGAGGCCATCACTGAACTGTCCAAGAAAAAAGCCTATTGGCATTTGGTCGCGGCGGGGGCAGCCATTTCTTTTGTTGCCTATGGCGTGCAGACCTTTTATGCGCCCTTTTTTATCCGCACCCACGGCATCGGTTTTGAAGAGCTAGGCCTCAAACTTGGCTTGATGGTTCTGGTGTTTGGATCTGCTGGCGCTTTTGTGGGTGGGAAATTTGGTGACTACTACAATGCCAAAGAACAAGGCAGCGCCCTAATACCGCCAGCGTTGATGCTGCTGTTTGCGATCCCCTGCATGTATTTGGCGATTTATTCAGACAATGTAAACACCGCAATGCTCATTCTGGGCATCCCGCAATTTGCTTTTTCCTTTTTCTACGGCCCTTGTTTTTCCAGCGTGCAACTACTTGCCAGTGATAGAACCCGAGCTTTCTCGATCTCCATTTGGCTGTTCTTCTCTGGACTGATCGGCTTGGGCTTAGGGCCTTTGACCGTCGGCATTCTTTCGGATTTCTTTGCTGGGGGCGTTGCCGAAAATGAAGCCTTGGGATTACAAAAAGCTATCGTGATTGTCACCTGCGTCAACATCGTGGCGGCGATCCACTTCTGGTTAGCCAGAAAAAATTTAGCCAAATCGTTGGCCAATTCTTCGGCCAACGATTTAGCCGAAACACCATGAAACTGACAAGGGAAATCGCTGCGCTCCTGGCATTCAGTGTTTACTTGCCATCGAGACAGATCCAATTGCCGCTCACTTTTATTCACAACGCTGTGCCTCAACGCACCTGACAGCTGAATCAATCAGGAACTTTCTATGACCGATGTAAGTGAAACTATCCAGTCCATTTTCGACCGCCAAACCCAGCAAAAGTGGCTCAACAAAGCCTCAAGCGCTGATCAACGGATTGAAAAACTCACCCGCTTGAAGGCTGGCATTGAAGCGCGAGAGCAGGATGTTATTCAGGCACTGCATGACGACCTTCGACGAGACGCCGAAGGTGCCAAAGGCGAAGTCGCTACGATCTACGGGGAGATCGATCAAGTGGTCGCAAACTTGAAGGACTGGATGGCGCCTGTGCAGGCGAACCCAGCACCCTTCAGCGATGGTAAGGCACAGATAACCAGCGAGGCGCGCGGAATTGTCCTGTTGTTTGCCCCTTGGAATTACCCGTTTGCGCTGCTGTTCCAGCCTTTGGTGTCCGTTCTGGCCGCAGGCAACTGCGCCATCGTTAAGCCCAACGAAATGGCAGCCAGCATCAGCAAAGTCGCCAAGGAAATTATTGATGAGGTCTTTGATGAAAAGGACGTGGCGGCGTTTGAAGGCGGGGTTGATCTTGCCAACGAGCTCCTGAGGCTACCGGTGGACCATATCTTCTTTACCGGCAGTCCTGCGATCGGAAAAGTGGTGATGTCGGCGGCGGCGAAAAATCTCACGTCGGTCACGCTAGAGCTGGGTGGAAAGAATCCTGTGGTGATTGATCGCAATGCCGATATTCAAGATGCCGCGGGCAAAATAGCCGTGTTTCGGAATCTTAATAACGGCCAAGTATGCCTTTGCCCTGAAAACGTCTGGATACCCGAGGAAAAAGAAGAAGAGTTCCTGACTGCGGTTAACGGCACCTTCCAAGCGGTTTTCTACAAAGACGGCAAATTGAATCCTGAAGCCAATGGCAAAATCATTGATGAGCGAAATTTCCAGCGTGTCAAAGGCTACATTGACGATGCCAGAGAGAAAGGCGCAAAAATTGTTGGTGGCGGCAAAGTGGACACTGAGCTTCGATCGATTCACCCCACCGTTATGACGAATGTGCCCGACAACGCCAAACTGCTGGAAGAAGAAACCTTTGGTCCAATCCTTGCCGTGTTCACCTACAAGGATGTTGATGAAGCACTGACCAGCATCCAGCAGCAATCCAAACCGCTAGCGCTCTATATATTCAGCAATGACCAACAGTTCGTGGACAATGTGTTGAGCAAAACTTCATCTGGCGGGGTGACGGTAAATAACTGCCTGCTTCATGTGACCGTTCCAGATTTACCCTTCGGCGGCGTCAACACCAGTGGCATGGGCGCCTATCACGGCGAGCATGGTTTCAAAGAGTTGTCCCATCAACGATCGGTGCTAAGCGTCTAGCCAACACCGCGCTGCTAAGACGTCTAACTGAGACCAGCCCAACGGCTGGTCTTATTGGTTGGGTTTGGGCTGAGAAGGCGCCAGGCCTAATTCGGCTAGTACGGCGTCTGTATCTTGACCGATATGGGGCGCTGGTCGTATTTCTTTTTGGGCGGACGCTGGGAATCGAACCGGTGGCTGAATTTCCCAATACGCACCCTCGGTGGGATGCTCGCGTTTTTGAAAAAAACCTGTCTGCTGCAAATGAGGGTCTTGCCGTAAGTCCTCCAGGGAATTGGCCTTTGACGCTGGGATATTGGCATCGCTAAGCACTTGAACCCAATGGTCGGTGGTTTGGGCTAAAAAGTAGGTTCCAATGCGCTCATGCATAAGGTCCGAATTGAAAAAGCGTTTTCGACGATCGTTTAAACGCTCATCGTCAAGCTCCTTGCTTGCGCCCAACACCTCAAAGGCTTTCACCCAGCGCGCATCGGTATAAGGCGCGATCATGATCCACCCGTCTTGGGTCTTCATGGGTTGCAGGGTTCGGTCAAAGGATCGCTTAAAGCCATACTCATCGGAAGGCGGGTCAAATACCGCGCCATCAAAGTGGTCAGCCAGCAGAAAGTGGGTTGCGCATTCAAACATGGGCACTTCCACAAATACCGCCTCACCGGTTTTGTCGCGCTCCCTAATTGCCCCCAGCACCGCATACACCGCATGCAGGGCCGCCACTTTATCCACGATCATGGTCGGTAAGCAGCGCGGTTGGTCGTCACCCTCCAGGCGAGGTATCAGGCTGGTCATTCCAGATAGACTTTGAATGATGTCATCAAAAGCCGGGCGCCCGGCGTACGGACCGTCTGAACCAAAGCCCGTGCAATGGACATACACAATGTCCTTTCGGATGGCTTTTACCTCGTCAAAAGAGAGATTCAGGCGACGGATTGCGCTGTCGCGAACGTTGTGAATAAACACATCGCAAGTCTCAATCAGCCGGCGGGTATTTTCTTTCCCCTCATCGGTTTTCTGATCCCATGCAACCGACCGCTTGCCCCGATTGATCGTAAAGTGCATGGGCCCCATGCCTTTGGTTTTTGCAGGCTTGCCGCCATAACGCATCACATCGCCGGTTGGGGGTTCAATCTTGATCACGTCCGCCCCCATGTCCCCCAGTGTCTGCGTGCAATAGGGGCCAAACATGGCACTGGTCATGTCGGCAATTTTGATGTCAGACAACACAGAGCTAGCGGGCATGATTATGGATTTCCATGGTGAGGTAAGTGATGGTTAATTGGGTGTAAGGGTACCGAGTTAAGCGATGACTCGCGAGAGTACTCAAGAGGCGGCTCAGGGGATTTTTACACCCAGCTCTTGCAGAACCTCGTCGGTATGTTCGCCAAGCTTCGCCGCCGGTCTAATGGGTTGGGTGGCAACGCCCTTGAACTCCACCGGCGGCTGCATCTCCCAGTACCCTCCTTCTGTTGGATGCTGGGCTTGCTGGAAAAACCCCACTTCTCGAAGGTGTGGGTCGTCCGCTAGATCTTCCAGCTGCCGCACCGGCGCTACGGGTATGTCGTTATCGGCAAAAAGCGTTAGCCAGTGTTCGCTGCTGGCTTTGGCAACATACACCTCTAGGCGTTGTTGCATGTACCGGCGATTTTTTCGTCGACTGTCCCAATCGACCAAGCGCTCATCTTCCAACTCGTGGGCCGCATCCAGTAGCTTGAAGGTCTGTACCCATCGATCGTCGGTATAGGGCGCCACGACGATCCAACCATCGGTGGTTTTCAGCGGATTGCGAGTGGGGTCAAGCTGTCGCTCGTAGCCCATTTCGCCCATAGGGGGATCGAAGATTCCCTCACCCAAGTGATCTTCGAGCACAAAGTTGGTCACGCACTCAAGCATCGGCACTTCAACGTGCACAGCCTCGCCGGTTTTGTTGCGTTGCAGCAGGGCCGCCAGTGTGGCGTGCACTGCATGAAGGGCAGACACTTTGTCGGCAACGGCCATGGGGAAAAACCGGGGCACACCGGATTCATCAACTCTGGGCATTAAGCTTGTGATGCCGGATAAGCCCTGTATTAGGTCGTCGTAGGCCGGTTGACCGCAATAGGGCCCATCGGTGCCGTATCCCAGGCAGTGGACGTAGACGATATCTTTTTTGATTTCTTTCACCTCATCGAAGGTGAGCCCCAAGCGCTTCAAGGCATCAGGCCTGATGTTATGAATAAACACATCGCTTTCTTCGATTAAGCGGCGGGTGGCCTCTTTACCCGGGCCAGACTTGGGATCCCAAACCACGGATCGTTTGCCGCGGTTTACCAACAGATGCATGGCCCCCATTTTTTCCGATTTGGCTGATGCACCTAGGAGCCGAACGATGTCTCCAAAACCCGTCTCAATCTTGACGATGTCAGCTCCCATGTCGGCCAGAGTCTGGGTGCAATAGGGCCCAAATAGAACCGATGTCATGTCGGCAATTTTGATGTCTGAGAGTACCGTTGAGCCTGGCATATTGGCTGTTTCCTTTGCTGAAAAATCGCTATGGGATGATTGCGCCCAGCGTCAGAAAATCTGCCGAACTTGAATAGAGAATTTTATCATTCGCCGACCTGTTATTCAAAATATTGAATCGTTATTCTGTATACTGAATAACGATTCAACGACCTCAGCGTTCCAATGCCTCAAAAAGTCAACGCTATCGCCAATGGTTACGCGATATTGAAATTTCTTGCAGCCCAAGAAAAAGAGCAAGGCGTGACCGTGATCGCCAGAAGCACCCAGGTTAGCCCAAGCTCTTGTTTTAACATTCTTAGGACCTTGGTTGAGCTGGAACTGGTGAAATTTGATCAGCGCAGTAAAGGGTATTCCTTAGGCCTGGGAATCTTCGAGCTTGCTCGCATGGGATTAGCCCAGGACCCGATCTTGGCCGCCGCCCAGCCGCTGTTGCTGACGCTGGCAAGAAAGCATAACGCCACCCTGAGCCTTTGGGACATCGTGCACAACAGTGAATCGGTGCTAATTGCCATGGGGGAAAATTCGTCACCGGCCCGCCTGCAGCTACAAATCGGCACACGCCTGCCCTCCGGCGCCGGTGCAACCGGCAGGGCAAATTTATCCTTGCATGAGGCGGATACTGATTGGCTGAAAACCAAATTCTCCGAAGTCCGCTGGCAGGCGCCGATAGAATTTGATGAATACTTGGACGATCTAAAAAACGCCAAAGCCGACGGCTATGCCATTGACCGCGATAAATATTACGCGGGGGTGTCAGCGGTATCATCGGCATTTGAAGACAGCAAGACTGGCAGAACTTTTTGCATCACAGCAGTACTGTTGTCAGGCGCCCATGATGAAAATTCCCTGCGCCGCGTGGGCCGAGACCTGAAACGAGCCGCGGCAGAATTAAAGCACTCCACCGCATCGTCATAACCGGTTCAGATCCAGGTTCAAGCCCAGGTCCACAATTTATCTGCAGCCAGTTGAAAAAACGAAATTCAAACTCTCTGCGCTCGACACTGGGATGTGCCGATATTTTCATTGACGGCAAGTCATTGAAGAACGAAAAATGACATTGGTCGTTCTCGATCTGGAAAAAGCCAAGCATGGCTTTTTTCAGCACCCCACTAGGGTTTTACAATGACATCCTGATCTGGAGTCCAGGCTTTCGCAATGTCTTGCCACTTTTGAAAGGTTTGTTCCGTCGACGGCTTTCGCTCTAGCAATTCGATCATGCTGCCAAGGGATGCCATGGCATCAAGGTAGGCAAACCTTGGCCCCCCGCCCACCACCTGCCCTTGGTTCGCAATGGCAAACCCTTGGTTTGTGTAGTGGCTCATGTCCGCATCAAAGTCATCACTCCAAAAACACAAGTGATGGAAGCCTGCTTGTCCTTGGGCAAAAACGTCCCTGAACGCGCTAGGGCTATCGCCCACCGGCTCAACCAATTCGATCTGAACCCCATCAACAAACCCGATGGCGGTTTTCATGTGAAGGGAACTCTCCTGGCCGCGGTAACTCACCTGGGAAAACACTTGCGGCGTAAATTCGGCCAGAAAGAAAGGGCCAATATTGAGGGCTTTGGACCAAGATAGTGCCGCCTCCTCAACGTCAGTGACGACCCACGCTTTCTGAATGACGACATTGTTGCTCGGAATCATTATGAACACCCCGGTTGGCTGAACATTAAGGGGCTATATAACCCCTTAAGCTAGCAAGGTTTACCGCTTGAAAAACGACGAATACGACTCATCCTCTGGGTACCGAGTACCGGTACACCGGGGATCGGGATCCCGGGGAGGAATGGGTAAGGCATCGGTCATCCGATTCCAGTCAAAGACACAGCGTCTAAGGGTAATTTTCCAATCGCCGTCACGGTTTTCCATCGTATCCAGGTAACGTCCGGCCACAATTAATTCCGTTGCACCCTTAGGGTTAGGAATCATGTGTACCGCAATGAAATAGCTCTCACAAAATGCTGTGTCACCGGATAGCTCGACATTTTGTGTGCCGATGATGTGCTGGGAGGCATCGTACTTCTTAAGTTCTTCTAATACCCAATCGCAAAACTCTTCGGCGTTTCCTCTAAAGAAGCCATGATCGTCGATACCATCAGGATGAAAACAGGATTCGATTAAGGCGCGTTCGCAGCGATCCAGACCTCTGGCAAACTTATGGGGAATAGATTTAATTTCTTCCCGAGCAATCATGTCCAGCAGCTTACGTTGTGTGTCTTCAGGCATATTCTTTAGCACTTTTGATAGGTTTAATGACGTTTTTACCGCAGCTAAATGCGGCCTAGAGCCTATTGAGCTCTGGTTGCCGATAAAGCATACCACCATGGAAAAATCCCGCACTTGTGTCAGCGAAAATTTAAAAAACTCTGGCTTTAAACAAGATTCCAAACTACTCATTTTATCGTTACCGCAACCGCCAACTGTTTCTGTTGACTGGGCGCCAACCGGAGTATTCTGCCCACACTGTTGTGCGAGAAAACACCATGAATCCACTAACACAAACTGCCAGAAACACCGTTCGCCGCGTTGCCGACCGCGGCAGCTTCGATCGCCAAACTGCTTACGACATCCTTGATGAGGCCATGGTGTGTCACGTGGGCTTTGTCGAGGGCGACCAACCCATGGTCATTCCCACGGCCTACGCGCGGATGGATGATGATTTGATTTTGCACGGTTCGGTGGCCAGTCGGATGCTTAAGACGCTGACCAAACGTTTGCCTTTGTGCGTCACGGTCACCTTACTGGATGGCGTTGTGCTGGCGCGATCGGTTTTCGAATCGTCCATGAACTATCGTTCGGTGGTGGCCCTGGGCCAAGCCCAACTGATTGAGGACGATGAGCATAAGCGGGCAGCGCTGCAGCGGCTGACGGAGCATTTAGCACCTGGACGTTGGGCCGATGCGCGCCAGCCTTCGGCGAAAGAAATGAATGCCACCTCGGTGTTAACCATGGCACTTGAGGAGGCCACGGTGAAAGTTCGTCAGGGACCACCCCAGGATTTAAGCAAAGATCTGGCGCTGCCAATCTGGGCTGGCGTCATTCCACTGACCCTGACGCCGGGTGAGGCGACCAGCGCCACCGATGGCGCGGGGATTACTGAGATTCCCGACTACGTCCGCCAGTACTCACGCGGCCCTCGAAACTAGAAGGCCAACGAGTGAAGCCATCACAACCTAAGTGGATAAATCCGCTTACTCCGGTCGTAGATTCCATGCATCCAACCAGGTACGAGATTGCGGCACCAACGAAAAATCCGTCATCAAGCGTTGTGCAAAATCCGCCATATGACCTGCGCCATAGAAAATCGCGATGCGTTTGTGATCGTCGTCGATCTCTTGCTTAAGCACTTCAAGGGCGCGAAGGTTGCGCACCGTAATTAGGGTTGAACCCTGCTCACCGCTATCAAGCAGCTTCATCATTTGATCCATATCGTTGAATTGGCGAGCCATAATGATTTTCAGTCGACGGGTGCGATCACTGGAAAACAGCGCTGATATAAGCTCAGCATCCGACACCACACCCATCTGGGCTGGCGCCGCCAGCGCCGTCATCCAAGCTTTAAACAACAGCTGAAAAAAGGACTCACCGCGCTGCTCCATGGAAGCACTGAATTGCTCCGGCGACAGATCGGCGTGAACAAAATTGGCGGGGGTGTAGTCCACCTCTTCCAATTGAAAGCTTAGATCCAACATGTTCTTCATACCCAGCTGAACGCGAGAGGCGAACCCTTTGGGTTTTTCCGGGTCCGGTCCGCCGCTGGGAATTTTGGTGCCTTCCGGCGCCACTAACTCGTAGAGCACCACATCGTACTCAGTAAACAGTTGGTTTAAGGCCTGGTAATAGGAACGGTCAGCCACATGCACCGCACTTACCAGGTCTACGCTCACTGACGGTTTAGCCGCGTTACCCGAACGTTCAGCGAAACGCACAATCGATACCTGAAGGGAAGATGGCCGGTCGTCTTCTTCCAGCAGCCTTAGGAAATCCTGACTACCTTGGTCTAAGGTTAGCGGTGGGGCAACCTCAGCGGACAAAATAGGTGCTGCCAGCAGGGTGATAAGAACCAGGAGTGTTTTCATGGACTCAACGATAGTGGGCTGAGGGGAAAACTCAAGGAAAAACTGATGAACTGCTGTTTGTCCGGACCAACAGTATCCGCGGCCATAGCGGATACAAGCTGCGGGGCGGTTTGAAAAAACCTCCGTGGCGCGACCGCCAAAGGAGAAAAAGAGTCGCCCCGAAAATTCCCTGTTTTCGAGTGCCAATCCTAAAACCTGGGAGAGAAATACCCCAGGGCGACTCTGACCGGGCATGGCCCAGAAAACCGCTGCTGCAAATTACTTAACATCATAACAACATAGTGCTGCAGCGTTTTCCTGTGCCATCGGTCAGTGTTTGTGTGACTGATCGCAATCGCAACACGGTTCGTCGATTAACCGCACACCTAGGGCCTGCTTAGGGCCTGCTTAGGGCCTGTCCTGGGATAAGCGTTGGATGGCGATATCGTCACGAACCCAATCACCACCCTCAATGCCTTGGTAAACCACATTGACACTGGCGCGATTACCCGCGTCCAAACTGTTCGAGGGCTGGGTCAAATTTAAAGTCATGCTACCCACCGATTCGTCACTAATATTGCCGTTCCTAGCCAGCCTGGGAAAGCCCGTGCGCTGGAACATCTCAAAGCTCAAACTGCCGGACAAATCGTCAAAAGTTTCAAGACCAAAAAACCACACCGGTGTGCCATCAGCGGCGTAAACATACAGCAGCACAAATAGGGTTGTTGTGCCGTCAGAGTTTTCGATATTTTCTAACGTAAAACCCCACCCAGTATCTGCCTCGCCAGCGAAGTACAGCCCACCAAAATCCACAGCCGGCCGTGTGCTCTCTGAGGTGAGCGGTTCAACGCACCATTCATCCACCTGCCGAGAAGCCACAAACTGGAGTACTGCCAAACTCTCCGCACCGCTGCGGTCAACGCCGTCATCGCAGGCAGAGTTATCGGCAGGTCGGTTGAAGTTCAGTACCACTTGGCCCGCCGCGCTGGGGTCTGCTTGCTGGGGTGGCGATCGTGAATCGTCAAACAAAAATTGGGCTAAACCAATTTCATCTTCATTGCGGGCTCCTGAGAACACTCCATTTTCAATAGTGCCGATGGCCTGAAACCATTCCGGCGCGCGCCCTATGGTTTCGAAGGAATAGAAGGTCAGCACATAAACGTCATTGCCCTCAGCATCCTGCCCGCCCAGCGCAAATTCAAAGCCATGCCCGTTGCGGTCTCGGTCAAACATCAAGCCAAGGTAAGTGGGTTCATTGCCAGCCGGCGCCCAACCCACCTCGTGCAACATGGGTCGGGACAAAGCCAAAGAGCGAAAGGGAGAATCAATGCAGTTGGCCGTATTGGCAGTCATCAACTCACAATAGTTTTGCGCAATATGGGACACCGAGGACCCAGGCTGAAAGGTCAACGGCGCATTCATTCGGACGTAGGAGTCGCTCAGCGTTGCATCCAGGTTGCGGCGGGAGATGGAGGACTCGGGGCCGGACCACTGCAAGCCGGACACCGAGGTGGAGACTGCCACCCGCTGTGCGTCGTTCACGCTGGGGTCCGCCAGGGAGATGGCGATGCCGCTTCGATTGTCCACCAGGTTTTCGCTAAACGCATCAGGAAAATCGAACGCAAATTCGCCATTTTCATCAAAGGTTGAGGCAAACCCCAAGCCATGGGTAATTTCATGCATGGCCACCGACAGAAAATCCGTGTTGTTTTCGGTGTTTAGGGTGCCATCGAGACCGTAGTAAAAGGTTCGATTGCCTAACGCCACGGTGCCATCAATATCGGTATTGAAGGTAATAAAAATATCCGGCGCAGATTCCACTGGGCCACCACGTAGCCCTGCGATGGTCGTCCCGGATAATCGCGTGGCCACCGATTGCACATACAGCAAATCCGGTTGCGGTGCGCCCGGTGCGTTGGGAACCACTGCGCGAGCGCGAGCGCCTGCCAATGTTGCGCCATTGACATCGCCGCCCCGGGCCTCCCAGCAGGCATTAATGGTGATGGGAACGGCGCTGTACAGCTCACTGGATATCAGACGGGCAGCCTCAAGCATCGCGTTGCGACGGGCCTGACCTAAGGTGGTGGCCGTATTGCCGGCAACCGGGGTGAACACCGTTGGATCGTTCCAGGGTGCTGTGTCACAGGACGCGGTCCCCGGCACGTTGTCAAAGTCCACGTTGATGGGCAGATTGCCCACAGGTTGGGAGCTGACACTGGTGATGATTTGCGCGGTGGACTGCGCACCTTCAAATGACACTACACCCACATAAACTCTGGAACCGCCGATTTCAGGGACAACAAAATCCGCAACAACAATAGACTCATTGGCAGCCGCTGACTCAGCGCGAAAATCAGAAATCTCGATCACGTCATTGATGCTGGCAAGGTTTGCCGGGAACGGTTCGTTGATCCGCAGGAATAAGTCCAAATCTCGACTGAGCAATTGACCTTCCAGCACTACTGAAAGTGTCTGTGACCCCGCTGGCACATCCAGAAAGTAAGAAAAATCCAGTGCCGCAGAACCTGTAGGCACCTCAGCCACGGGAATAGTTTGGGTACCGGAGGGCGACAACTCAATCTGTGCCATCCCCTGTCCATGGACCGACAGCCCCAGCAGTGCGGATAAAACGATGACCAGCCTCATTGGGGTTTCCTCTGTGTGGACTCAGATCCAGCAACAGGCTTCATGTGCTCCGCAGAGTGGCGATAGATAATCGAGCCATCTTCCTGAACAAAGGCCACCAAAGGGGGCGATGGCGGCATCAAAAAAACCGGAGAGGCGTTGTCGGCAGATTTTCCACCGCTTTTGTGGCCCTCTTCCAGGGATATGATGCGAACGGTTTGACCCGCATCGGCGCCTTCCGCGGTTTCCGTCGGCGACTTATCGGAGGCGGCGGCGTAAGCCAATACCGCGCTGATTAACACTATATTCATCGGTTGTTCCCTCTGGCAGTTCGTTGTCTCCGTAAGCCCGACATCAGCGACTGGATCGTGCCGGCTATGTTAAATGCTAACGGGCAGCCCTCGTATTGTGCCCCTTCGCCGGGTCAAAACGATAGTGACCGGTGATTGGGTAGGTAAATAACATGTCGCTCACCTCAGGTCCTGCGCCAATATTGTGAATGATTGGCGGGCGGCCATTCGCATCATTAACGCTCAGCGTGGACACAATTCCGATATGCGGAAGGTTCCCTGGCAACCGCCAAGTCACCAAATCGCCCGCTTCGTAGTCCTCAGCCCGCTCAGTTATGGCTAGCGCAGCTCCCTGGCGCTGGAAATAGCGCTGAAGATTCGGCACCCGTCGATGATCGATATTGGCATCCGGCCTACTCAACCCCCACATGGCTTCCGAGGGATACTGGGCAAAGTTCTTTGTCATGTCTTGGTGAACCACCTGTTGCAGGTCCAGCCCCAGCGCCCGATACGCACGTATCACCAAATCGGTACACACGCCTAAATGAGCGGGCACATCGCCCCCCGGATAGTCCAAGGCGCGATAACCACCGTCGTAGGTAACCTCCTGCTCTGTCCGCTCTAATGCCGCCGCCACCAATTCATCCTCCCACGCGCCAACCCCATGGCTTGCGCCAAGCAGGCATAAAATGCCTAGACGGCTAAGCAACTTGGATGCCCTGGGCTTAACGGATTGTTTCAGACACATAGGGCGCCTTCAGTATCGGTTACACCTTTGACCTCAAACAGGCAGCTCGCGTTCCCTGGCACCCAAAGCGACAACCACCTGCCCATCGTGATGGCATGGACTGCCCCCCTGTTAAGGTCAGCAGCGAGACCGGATAAACGTGCGCCCCCCTACTTTTTCTTGCTCAATGGGTTAAATTGAAGACAAACGCCAAGGACAAAAGGACGCAAAACCATGGGGAAATGGCTGGCAGGTCTGATTTTTTGTTTATTTTTCGTAGGCCAGAGTTGGGCCATTGGGACCCAATTTACCTATCAGGGAGAATTGCAGGTCTCCAGCGTTCCTGCCCAGGGTAGCTTCGATTTTGAATTCGCCCTGTTTGACGCCCAAACTGCCGGCACCATGGTTGGGGCACCTCTCCTTGCCAACGGCGTTGCCGTGAGCAATGGCGTGTTCACGGTTAACCTGGATTTTGGCTCTAGCGCCTTCGACGGCACTGATCGGTGGTTGGAGATTCGCGTAAGAGCCGCATCGACCGGTTCTTTTGACACCTTAAATCCGCGCCAGTCAGTCAGTCCCGCACCCTATGCCATTCGATCGGAAACCGCAGTGGTGGCAGACGGCGCATTGCTGGCGGACGCGGCTGACACGGTTCCTTACTTGGGTGTTACCGGTCGCCCAGCCGGCCTGGACGATGGCGACGACGACACCTTGGGCACGCTGGCCTGTGGCAATGGGCAGATCGCCACGTCTGATGGATCAAGCTGGGTCTGCGGCGACCCTAGTGTGGATACGCTGCAAAGCCTGTCTTGTGCGAACGGCCAGATCCCCACGTTTAATGGATCCAGCTGGGTCTGCGGCGACTCCACTGTAGACACCTTACAAAGCCTGTCTTGTGCCAACGCTCAGATACCGGTATTCAATGGTTCAAATTGGGTCTGCGGCGAGCGCACGGTAGACACGCTGAATGCCTTGTCGTGTGCCAGTGGTCAAATTGTGGCGTTTGATGGCAGCGATTGGGTTTGCAGCGATGCGCCGACAGACACCGATACCTTGGGCACGCTGGCATGCGGCAATGAGCAGATCGCCACGTTTAACGGATCAAACTGGGTCTGCGGCGACCCTAGTGTGGATACGCTGCAAAGCCTGTCTTGTGCGAACGGCCAGATCCCCACGTTTAATGGATCCAGCTGGGTCTGCGGCGACTCCACTGTAGACACCTTACAAAGCCTGTCTTGTGCCAACGCTCAGATACCGGTATTCAATGGTTCAAATTGGGTCTGCGGCGAGCGCACGGTAGACACGCTGAATGCCTTGTCGTGTGCCAGTGGTCAAATTGTGGCGTTTGATGGCAGCGATTGGGTTTGCAGCGATGCGCCGACAGACACCGATACCTTAGCCCAGTTAACCTGCGCCACCGGGCAGGTGCCGGTATTTAATGGTTCTGCGTGGGTTTGTGGCAGTAGCAACGACGGCAGCCCCAGCAGCGTCTGCGCACAAATCGACGGCACGCCTGGCCTACTGATCGATGGCGTTTGCGTATTGGCATACAACAATGAGGCCAGCACCAACTGGACTACCGCGGCATCGGCCTGCGCGGTAATCGGTGGTGACCTGTGTACGGTCAGCCAGTATGACGGCCTGCGTGCTGAGTCCAGCGCAGTGGTAAGCTCGGCGGATGGCAACGATCTATTTGCCCCAGCTCGCCCCGTTTGGAGTAATAATTTTTCCGACAACGACAGCTCGGTAAAGTCATTTGCCCTGAGAAGCTCTGACAACCCCTCGACGGTCCTGAATTACAGCTACGCCTGCTGTGGCAATATTTTGCCAGAGCCGGCCCGCTCAACCGCACAGGTGGTCAACGGCGTTCTGGTGACCCATACCCAAGCTGCAGAAGATACCGTTTGGCGAGCGGCCGCCAGAGTTTGTCGATCCACAGGAGCAGATCTTTGCACCAAATCCCAGTATGTGGCCCTCAACGACGATGCGACGTTTAGTGCTGCAGTGCGCCGAGCCACGTCTGAGTTGTCGGACAATGACGCCCAGGTCTTTTCCTCCGTGATAGGCGCGAATGCCGCTGATAATGGCACCAGAGAACAAAGTTGGGCCTATAGCTGCTGCTCCACAGCCAGACCGGTTGATCGTAGCTGCTCGGGAACGATTCTCGGGGGGATCTGCGTACTGGAGATCAGCGACACGGAAACCTCCAACTTTTTTGATGCCGCCAGGGCATGCACCGCCATAGGAGGCGATGTTTGCAGCAATAGTCAGATGCAAGTGTTAAGGGATCTCGGCCAGTTCACCAGCCAGTGCTGGACCGCAAGCGGCGGCGATAACGATGGCGGTTCGGTAGGGGGATTGTTGGGAACAGAACCCGATAACCCTTCCCCTGAGTTAGACAGACGGGGTTATGCCTGTTGCCAGTGACCTTGGTTCCGGGCGACGGATGGAATTTAAGTCTTTGCCTGTGACTGATGTCCGGAAAATCTGACTAGCCATAGCTCGCTTTACGGGTTTATGGCACAGCCCACTGCCGACCACAGGTTGGTTACACATGGGATTTTCTGATTGTACTGGTAAACTACTGCGCTTCCCGGTTGGTGCTACGTTCAACCAAAAATGGGTACACCACCGGTACATGGCTAGCCTACTCAAATAGCCATCTAGTAAGCCGTTGATGTAAAAGACTGCCCCGGTAGCTCAGCTGGATAGAGCGACGGCCTCCTAAGCCGTAGGTCCCAGGTTCGACTCCTGGTCGGGGCACCATCTCATAGCGCGGCGACATCCAAGAAATCGATTTTTTCTATTTTTTCAGTTAGTTATTTTACCATTGGGTCTAATCACGTCCAACCAGGCAGATATCGCTCTCGATGCATCAATTTCGATATTTTCAGATACCTGCCAACAAGAGAATCGGAGGGTTGCAGACTAACACCAACTTGAAAACACGCGAATCTAATCCACAAATGCTGCGCTTTGAAACCTGCCCCTGAAGCCCCGCCGCCCGTACTCTGGCACTTGAGCCTGACCCCATTTATTTTGTTTACGTTTAAAGTTGGCTGACCCCTTTTTCCCCTTTTTCCTACTTGAGCCTGACCCCATTCATTTTTTTTGCCTGATTTGACGAATAATGGCGATCTTTCCTTTATGTTCGCCGTGAGCGATTTTCAAATAAACAAGATGTTCGTTAATGGATTTATTCACAAAGGTAATGCCATCAAAATAAAGTGTGTCTTTTGTTTTTTTCACTAGCGGCCGTCGAATGTGTTCACCTTCTTTTTCCCATGCTCTTAGATCAGGGCCAAAGTTTCGAACTAGCTGCACAATGCTGTTTTCTGACTCTTCAAAGATCGTGAGTTCATAAAACCACGGAGACCCATCGTCTTTCCAGCCGCGAACATAACCGCCCATTTGGTTGGCACTTTTTTCGCTTATGTAATGTTCTTGATGGCCACCTTCGATTGACCCTGACCATAAGCCTTGCAACCATTCAACATCTTCTAGAGTGGCTGTTGCAGGTTTCTGGTTTGGCTGCAAGTGAAGCACTTCAGCTTGTGGATTAGTGCTTTCAGCATAAGCAATATTTGCAATCAATAATAAAACGCTGAATAGCGATATAAAGAAGGTCGGTGTTCGAAATACAGTAATCATTAAAACCTCTTGCCTAGTTTAACTTGAGTTTAAACACAGATAAAAGCCCAGCTCTAAACCGAATATTATTTGGCACGTGGGGGTTTGCCCCACGTTTATTTCACTTCATAAAATTCCAATATCGCGCCATCGGGCGTTCTAACACTAAAGCATGTGGTAGAGCCAATGTATGCAATCTCGACAGACGAAGGTTGTGTGTAAAGTTCGACGCCTCGCTGCTGAATCTCATTAGCGTACTCCACCAACCCTTCAACCGGAAAACGCAAGGCCATATAGCCTATGTTGGGAGCCA
>CAZLJY010000064.1:0-22099 GCA_964559945.1 uncultured Gammaproteobacteria bacterium
CCTGAATAGCCATAGCAATAACTATCCCCATCCCCACGATCATGGTCATGACGGTCACCAGGGCCAACATTTTGCTGCTGATCACGACAACACTGAGCACCGGCAGGGCGTCTAAGACCCCATTAAATCCGCAGCGGCGCTCTCGCCAAATAATCTCTGCGCTGTAGAAGGCCAACACCACCATCAACGCTAGAATCAGTGAGGACAGGGATCCAATCATCAGCCGGGTCACCGGCAAGGCTTGAACGCCATAGTGAACCTCACGACTCACCAGATTTAGCAACAGTAAAACCACACTGATTGCCAGCAGGATCAGGAAAGGACGGCTGACCCATACTTGACGAATTTCCCATCGGGTCAAAACAACCAGTTGCCGCCAAGACGAAAAACCATTCCAGTGTGACGAAACCAATGGTTCAGCCCCCGATCGCTCGGGCCTATCGCGCTCAATAGGCAAGGCTGCTGGCGATTTTCCAGCGCTATTTGATGGGGAAAACGAAAAACGCCGCCAGGCCAATAGCCATGCCACTAGCGCCAACGTCCCCCATAACGCGCGACTTTGCAGCGTTAGCCCATCGATACTGACCAACTGTTGATTGCGCTCAGCGGCACTCAAGTAGCGAGTCTGGCGCTCGAAAACCTCGTAAAAAAACGGATCCACCGCGGGATGAATGAGATTCGCCTCGCCGCCAATGAGGGAGAGCGCAAGCAATGCCATCACCGCTAGGTAAACGTAAATCATCCGGCCCGCGGTAACGGCCACGGCAAACACCAACGCAGCGATGATCAGCAGGGTTGGCACCATGATGACCCAATAGCCATAGCCATAGTGGTGTAACCGGGTAGGCCCCAGCAATGATGGATCGGCCCAGGGCCAAAATGTGCCCAGTAAAATGCCAAGCGGCGCGCCCGCCGCAACCACAGCCAAGGCGCCAAACGCACCAAGAAAACGCCCACTGAAATACTGTTGAGGGGTCACTGGGGTGGTGTAGAGCAGCGGGTAAAACCCGGATTCCAGATCCCGCAGTACCGAGCCGGCGATGATGACCGGCATCACAAAGACCATGAACAATCCAAATTTGATAATACTCTCGGTAAGGGCGTGGGGAGAATTGGCGAGCACCATGCCGCCGGGGGCAAAGGACTGAAACTCACCGGCATTGGCGGTCAGAAGAAAGCCTAGACCCAGGGCAGTAGCAAACGCCAACAGGAGGGCGACAGACTTCATCTGGTATCGCCACTCAAGCCACGCGATTTGCCCGATCATTGATTACGCTGTGCCACAGTTCGGCGGTGAGTCCGGTACCTTCGCGCCAGGCTTCGCGCTAAACTTTGGTCTGGGCTGGGCGATGGCACAGAAATACACGTCCTCCAACGTCGGGTCACTGGGACTAAAACCCTCGCAAGGCTTGCGACTTGCACGGACGCGAACCACCCGCTTACCCGCGGACAGATGATGAGAGATCACTTGGTGATGGGACTCCATGTCGGCCAGCTCACTAGGTTCAATGGCCTTTTCCCAGATTGCGCCAGCGAGGGCGCTGCGCAGTTCCGCGGGTCTGCCCTGGGTGACGATTTTTCCACCATTGAGCACTCCCATCCGTGGACAAAGATCGTCCACGTCTTCAACGATATGAGTGGAAAGAACCACCACCACATCCTGGGCCACCTCGGCCAGCAGATTGTGGAAGCGATTGCGCTCCTGGGGATCCAAACCGGCAGTGGGCTCGTCAACAATTAGTAATTTGGGTCTGCCGATCAGGGCTTGGGCAATACCAAACCGTTGCCGCATGCCGCCCGAAAATCCGGCCAAGCGCTTTTTCCGAACCTCAAAGAGGTTGGTTAGATGCAGCAGATGCTCAACCAGCTTTTGGCGCTCGCGGCGAGACGAAAATCCTTTGAGAATTGCAATGTGGTTAAGCATTTCCAGCGCCGATCCGCGGGGATAAACACCGAAGTCCTGAGGCAGATAACCCAACACCCGTCTAAGCAACAACGGCTGTTTGAGAACATCAATATCGCCAAAATGTACCTGCCCCTGGGTCGGGGTTTGCAAGGTGGCGATAATTCGCATCAATGACGATTTGCCCGCGCCGTTAGGCCCCAGCAGACCAAACATCCCGGGGCTGAGATCAATACTGACATTGTCCAAAGCCCGCATACCGTCGGGGTAGGTGTGACTCAGATCCCTGATGGACAACCGACTCAATGGGCAGCCTCAAAGGTAAACCGCACCCGCCGTCGAATAAGATCGGGGAAGTCAAAACGGGGTTGAGAATAGACCCAAGCGCGGGAGGTGCCGGTCAAAATGGCCAGTAGCAAATCAGTGAGAAAATGGACATCGGTATTTGCGCTCAGCTCACCCCGGTCGACACCCATCTGACATTGGGCCCGAACATAGTCAGCCACCAGCTCGACCTGGCGTTTCTCAGCGTCAACCAGCAACGGGTTTATGACGTTTCCGGCTTTCGCCATTAACAGTTCAGGAGACGAGGTAGCTTCGGTAGACATCGCGGAAAACAAACTTGCCACAGCCTGCTCGGCGCTTTCGAACGAGGCCTCATTTGCCGCTGCCAAACAGTCTGAGGTAATCCCGTCATACCACTGCCCAATGACATGTTCTTTGGTTGGGAAATGATTGAAAAACGTGCCTTTGGCGACTCCGAGCTCAGCGCAAATTTGCGCCACGGATGTGGCATCAAAACCCTGAGCTTCAAACAGCCTGACCGCGCATTCATACAATGCCTGTTTGAGTTCCGCTTTTTGCAGTTGGCGCCAGTTCATAGAATATTGGTAATGACCATGGTTTTTAAATGACCGCGGTCATTACAACAATTTCGATCCTTACCGTCAATACCTAGCCCGCGGGCTGGCCCATTGATCAACACGCGAAAGCGTCCGGTCGTTGAACTGGAACTAAACCTCACAGACAGCAGGAAATTGATGACGAACTGTCCGATACTGTGTCGGGTCATCCACCCTAAGCAGACAATTTCATGCAGCTTCCCAAGGCATTTCTTTTCTCCCTATTGCTGCCAACGCTGGTTGTCATCCCAGCATGCAGCGTTGGGGCCAACCCACAAGAAACCAGCGCAGCTCCCACCAAACTTGCACCGAAGGTCAGTGAAGCGATGCTCAAGCGCGGAAAAATGCTGTTTGTTGATTGTCAGATCTGCCATGCACTGAAAAGAGGCCAAGACCACCGGGTTGGCCCTAACCTTTTCGGCTTTTACCAACGCCGCGCAGCCAGCGCCAAAGGGTTCGGATATTCTGAGGCGCTAAAAGCCGCGGACATCACCTGGGATCGTGAACACATTGATGATTACCTGGCCAACCCCGGCGGCAAGGTGCCCGGTACAAGCATGGACTTTGCCGGCGTTGCCAAAGTCGCCGATCGAAACGCCCTTATCGAATACCTGAAGATCGAAACCCAACCTTAAACGAAGGACATAACACACTATGGCGGCCTACATGATTGTTGCAGCAAAAATCCACGACCGGGACAAGTTTCGCTCGGGCTACGGCAGTGCCGCCGCGGCACTGGTACACAAATTTGGGGGTGAATACTTGGTCCTGGCGCCGGGTGCTGAACTGCTGGAGGGTAGTCTTGAGGGCTACACGTCTATCGCCATCTCCAAATGGCCCGACCGAGCAAGCGCTCGCGCATTCTGGGATTCTGCCGAATACGCTGAGGTCAAAAAATTGCGAGAAGGGCTGGCGGACGTTGAGGTCCAGCTGGTCGAGATGCCTGACTGAACATCACCCATTGGGACCGCGCAAGAAACGTTGTGCACCGAACAAAACCACTCGCGGAGTTGGTGCCAGATAATATGATTGCGATCGAGTCTGTGCAGCCACCCAAACAACTCTGCCGATCAGGTCTCGGACAACTGCCTGAGACGCAGTTTTCGGGCCGCCAGGATCATCGCCATAGTCGCGATCAGGCAATAAACACCTAGCCATACCATCTGGGTTGAGAGCGCAATGCCCCAGTCCAGGAGGGTTCCTGTTATGCCCGGCCCGGCTGCCGTGGACAACACCATGGCAGCCACAATCACCGAACGAATAGCACCGAGGTTTTCCGCCCCATACACCTCCGGCCACAATGAGCCCAGTAACGTAGATGAGACCCCATAACTGATTCCCAGCAGCACCATGACCAGGAACAACGACCACTGGGGTCCGGCCATCGACAAGGCAAAACAGGCTGTGGCCAACGGCAGCAAAAACACTGGCAATACGCGCACTGCGCCGAGCTTATCAATGATCCCGCCAACAACCAGAGCCATACAGACGGTGGTCGCCGCCATCGGAATGAGCGCCGTGGCATACAGCTTTGCTGGCCATTGATGAATGGTGGTCAGATAGTCCTGATGATAGAAAATGGTGGTGCCGATAAAGGCCGGCGCAAGAACCCCGGTGAGTAGAATCCAAAACACCGAATCACCCAACACCTCAGCGCGAGTCCAACTGCGAGGAGGCTGACGGGAACCGGGGTCGTCAGCGTGAGACGACTGGGGAGCCCGGGGCCAACGGTAAGCCCAATAGGCCAGTGGAAAACCCACAACGACCAATGCGACCGACGCCGCCACCCACCCCCATTGGTAACCAAAGGCCAAGGTGAGGGTGGCAAACACTAGCGGAATACTCGCCTCGCCCGCCTGATGACCCAGCACAACCATCGACACCGCTCTGCCGCGGCCGGCCATAAACCAGCGGCCGGTGGTGGTTAACGCAATGTGAGTCATCATCCCCTGACCCAGCAAACGCAGTAGAAAAATTGACAGGGCCAACATCAGCACAGAGTTGGCAAATCCCGCCATCAAGGTGGCGCAAGCCAGTAGCGGCATCACTAGAGCAATGGCCAGCCTGGGCGCAACCACGTCAACCAAACGTCCAATGAACGGCAAACAGCAGGCGCTTGCCAGGGTGGCGCCCATGTACAGACGACCGAACTGCCCCTGAGTCAAAGAGAACGCTTCCTGCCATTCTGCTACCGAGGCGGAAATAAAGTAGGTTTGCCCGAAACTTGAGAAAAAAGTCAGGACAAACCCACCCGCAATCCAGCGGAAATTGCGATGTAGAAAAGCCAGCATGGCGGGAGTCTACGCGAAGCCTGTGACCCAGGGATAGTGGCGCTTAGCGCGGAGTTTTTACCCTTTTGCCTAAATTGAGACCGATGGCAAAAATCTGCCTGGCAGGCCCATTGATACGTTGGTCAATGATGTGGGGGTATTCGATAATGACCCACTGCATCGCCGCGGGCGGGCACACCGAACCAGCGCGTAAACGCTGAAACGATGGTTTGGGAAATCCCGGGTTATTGGACGACTCAGTCCAAAACCCGGTTAATGCATTGGATCGGGCTGCTCGCCGAGTTACAACAACCGGTCAGGGGGAAACAGGTCTGACTCGGGAAGTTTATTGGCGCTTTCCACTGCCCGGGTTAGCAGCCGATCGGCCGTCACCGGACCCACGGCCTCACAGGCACCCACATAATATTGGTGCATGATATCGCCAAGCTGATTTTCCGGAACATCAATGGGACAGGTCGACAGATCAAATCCGCCGTTAGCCCACTGATTAAAGGTGGCAAACAATGCGCCATCCAGGTTCTCAGGCAGGCTACCTTCCGCAATGATTTCCGCCAGATCAGTGGCCGCATCCGGGTCCTGCCTTGCTAGGCGAAAACAAAAATCGCCAAGCAGCGCCTGAAATACGATCTGGGAGGGACTGTAGTCAGCTGAATGATTTTCCTGAGCCGCCGCGTTCGCCTTCTCAGCCTCAGAAGGTTGGTCGGCTTTTACCTCGCGCAGGGTTGCTGGCAATTCCGGTAGTTCCGCCACATCGCGGTTAAGGGCGGCAAATAATGCCACTGTCATTGCGCGCTTTTGATCCGGGTCCAAGCCAACGTGGTTGGCCAGCCCCATGACAAAATCGTTCACCGATAACACCGGCGTCCCACGAAACTTACTGGCAAAGAACTCCCAGCATTCCAGCATCAAGGTACGATCTTTGGTCATTCGAGCCAGGGCGGCAAACACCGCCCTTTGATTGCGCTCTTCCGACAGTGCTCTCGCTGTAATTGCCGTCATGACTACGCCTTAGCTTGGTGGGTGGTGCCAGCGTTGATGAAGTCGGCATAGCCTGTCTCATAGTGCTCTGAGTAGTCCATGCCGCGCTGCTCGTGCTGGGTACTTGCACGCAAACCTAAGGTTACGTCAATCAGCTTGAATACACCATAAGACAATGGAAAGGCCCAAGCGAACGCCGCCACAATGCCAATTAACTGCGCCACCATGGTGTATACCGAGAACATATCCGGTGCATAAAACATGCCGGCTGCAAGGGTACCCCAGGCACCACACATGCCGTGAACAGGAATCGCGCCCACCACATCGTCTACCCGCAGCTTAAGCAGCGCCGTAGTACCAAACACCACAACACCACCAGACACCAGTCCAGTGAGCAACGCCGCTCCAGGAGTCATCGTTGCGCAACCCGCCGTTATTCCCACCAAGCCACCCAAGGCGCCGTTGATGCTGGTCGTCATTAGCACGGGTTGCTTGAGCAGGTGCATAAAAAACAGGGCTGATGCCACGCCTGCCGCTGCTGATAAGTGGGTGTTGAGCAGGATGGTTCCCAAGTTGGAGAAATCCTGCACCGCAGCACCGCCGTTAAATCCGAACCAACCAACCCAGAGCAAAAAGGAGCCCAGTGCAAACATCGGTAAGTTGTGACCGGGAATATCCCGCACGGCGCCTTTGCGACTGAATCGACCCAGTCTTGGGCCCAACGCAAGCACTGCGCCCAGGGCACACCAACCTCCAATGGAGTGAACCACGGTGGCGCCAGCAGCATCTACAAACCCGAGGTTTTGTAACCATCCACCCTCACCCCAAGACCAGGCGCCAAACAGGGGATAGACCACGGCGATAATAAACGCCGCACCAATGATGTAGGGGATAAAACGAATCCGCTCCGCGACCGCTCCACTCACAATGGTGGCCGCGGTGGCGGCGAACAACATCTGATACAGAATGTTGAGCGCGGTATCACCATCTTCTGGTTTAACCAAAAAGTCCGAGACCCCAAAAAACCCGGTGGGGTTGTCACCGAACATCAGTCCGTAACCAAACGCCCAGAACGCTAGCGAGCCGATACACAGATCCGCGAAGTTCTTCATGATCACGTTAACCGCGTTCTTTGATCGCGATAAACCACTTTCCAGCAGCGCAAATCCGGGCTGCATCAGCAACACCAAGGCGCAGCAAATGCCCATCCAAATGAGACCTGTGACGCTAGCCACGTCGAGCTCGCTGGCTGACGCCGTGCCGACAAATCCTAAGCCGGCGATAAGCCCGACAATTCCTAAATTCCTTTTCATCATGTTCCCCGGTTATTCAATGCTAATGACCACGAAAGCGCAGTGATTGCGCCAGCTGATCGGTATTGCGTAGGACTTCACTCCTTTCGGCACCTTAATATTCTCGTTGTCGCCTGAGACCACAACAGGTACCGAAATCATAAAATCTTTGCCAAATTCTTTGCGTGCGTTTCCAGACAGCGTATTGGCCACTTCGCCAACCATGTCCGCCAAATTATCGTTATTCATATCCGCCTCACCCATAAAGGCAAGCAAGCGGCTTAACATGGGCCTTGGGGCTGTGAAATACACCAACCCTTTTTTGCGACCTGAGATGCCGATAATGCCGGTAAACTCCAGCTTTTTAGGCGTATCTACCAGGTAGGGTGATCCCACTTCGGCCGCCGTGTCTGTCACGGTGGTGAAATAGTTCACCGCACCATCAATAAATACTTGCAGCTCATCTTCATGCATCGACCAAATCCTCCATCAGCTCTTCTAACGCTTCCGCAACGTCCAAATCGCTGAACGGCTTGCACAAAAATCCATAGGCGCCTTGCTTCAGCGCTTCGATTGCAGTGGCTTTATCGGCCAACGCAGATACCACCAAAATTCTCACTTGATCATCAATCGCCATGATCCGCTTAATGGTCTCAATACCATCAAGGTGGGGCATAGTGATATCCATAGTGATCATGTGGGGCTTCAGCAGCTTGAACTGCTCTACCGCTTCCAACCCGTTGGTGGCAGCTCCCACAAACTCATAGGGCGTGTCGCCCAGGCATGTTTTGATCTTGTTGCGGATCACATTAGAGTCATCCACAACCATAATTTTAGGCGTCGTCATTAACCCCACCTCGATGCTGAAACTTCATCAGAAACCGCCGGCGCGGGAAAAATCAAGCGGAACTGACAGAACTGGTCCTGTCGGTGTTGCACACTGATTCGACCCTTGGCGTCACGCACACCCGCGCCAACAACATCCAGGCCAACGCCGCGACCGGCATCTCTGCCACCTTCTTCGGCGGTAGAAAATCCAGGCTTAAACAGCAAACCAAGAACCTGTGTGTGTTTCAGGCGATTGGCCTGCTCGAACGTAATCATTTGCTTTTCAATGGCGGTTGAACGGATGTTCTCCATGTTCAATCCGCGGCCGTCATCGCGAACCTGCAGCATCAGCTCGCCCTCATCACTCTCGTTGATGCTGACCACCACCTGACCTTCAGGGCGTTTGCCAAGACGTAAACGCTGGGCCGGGCTTTCGATGCCATGAGCCACCGAATTGCGCACCAGCTGGATGGCAGCTTCATTGATCAGGTCCCGATACTGTTCAGGAATTTCCTCGTCAGTCAGGCCAACTCGAGACACTCGTACTTCTACCCCGTTGCGTTCAGCAACCTGCTTGCCTAAGCGAGACAACGGATCCTCTGGCTCTGGCTTTTCGCCGGGCTCACTGCTTTCAAACGAACCACCGAGGCTGGAGAAGCGCTGCACCATGTCCTGCACCGAGGCCAAATGCTCGTACAGACCCTTTAGGTGAACCGTTAAGGTCAGCAGGTCTTTGGTTGACGCATCAGATTTACGCCGCAACTCTTCTACTTTGTCCTCAAACTCGTGAGCCAAAATTTCGAAGGAGTGCATTTCCAGCGCTGCCGCTTCACCCTTAATTTTATGAGCGTCGCGGAAGATGGCCGCCAGCTTGTTGTGGATGCCAGATCGACCGCTAGACTGCTCTTTTAACAGATCGTTGACCGTGTCCAGGCTGTGCTCAGTGTTAACCAAAAAGCGTCGTACTTGACTGGGATCCAGATGCAAAATGCTAACCAGCAAGTCCAACTGGGCTTCTGACTGCTCTTTTGTCTCTTCCAACTGACGAGCCAGCATCACCTCGCGGGTCACATCGGTGACCGATGTGAGCAGCTGCGACACTTTCTTCTCAACCATTACCCGTTGGAACTGGAAGCTAAGGAAGCGACTTTCAAACGATCCGTCGCGGCGCTCAATGCTGATCTCAACTTCGGTCAGTGGGTTCAGGTCACCAATAAGCTTCTGCTTTACCCGGTCGCCGAACAGCAATTCGATAAAGTCACGCGCGATATCTAAGGTTGACTCTGGAACGTAGCGATTGATGAAGTCGAGAAAGTTACCGGTCAAATCATCTTTGACACCAAACATATCTCGCAGCGCACCGGATTGCTGCATGCCGATTTCCAGATCTTTATCCAACAGGAAAAGACCTTCTGTCACCGTGCCCAGAATGTTATCGGTCTCCGCCTTGGCGGCTTCAACTTCTGTATCTCGGCGTTGGATGTCACGACTCAGGGCGAAAATGATACCGGCGAAATAGACCACCGCCATGATGAGTGCGGCAACCTGTAGCAGTTTGAACTGCTTTTGCGCCAGCAGGCTGGTTTCTTGCTCTGCAGCAGACAGCTGCGACATTCCTGCGGCAAGATCACCTACCAGTGTGTTAGCAAACCAAATGTTTGTTGCTAGCACCGCTAGCAAGAACACCAAGAAGAAGCCCAGGCCTATGGCCATCGCTCCGTATTTTCCTAATCCTTTCATCTCAACCCCTACTATTTAGCTTCAGCGGACCGCTCATTAGTGGGGTCCGTCTATGGTTTTCCTGCTGGGTCAGTTTTTTGCTGCCAGCGAAGAGGAGCCACTATAGTGCTTAAAGGCCTGGATCAAGCCCTGACGTTGCATTGGTTCACGTTATTTTAATTTCGTTTACAAAGTACTTAGGCGATTTTGCTAGACAAACTCGACAATCCCGAAAATATGCGGATATTTTCCGTATATGCCATTCGAAAGCGATCTCTTAATGTCCCAGGACAACAATGCTAAAGGCGGATTTCCATAAGACTCAAAGGGTCAAGCCGCTGATCTTGCCGACAAGCGGAGACGCATTTTCCGTGAGCTGTAGTAGAGTGAGTCATTCAGTGATTGCACACATTTAGATGCCTATGAAGGTTCTACTGGCCATGCTTTTGGCCGCCGTTCTGATCCCCTGCATATCGAATGCGGAGGCAACTAGTTCAGACTGGATGCCCGATGAGATCAAATTGAATGCCGCCAGAGGAATGCTGGCGCGGATGGATCAACTCGGTGTTAGCGCAACGGGCTCGCAAACCGAGCAGTTGGCCGGTGCGCTGCATGCCATTTCCGGGATGGCCACACGTATTGACGCATGGGGGCTGGAAAACATCTTGCGTGAAATGCCCGTAACAGCCGCCCTGGCCGTTCCAAAAATGCCCCACCCCATCGTCCAGGCTATTGCCAATTACGGCGTCTGCGGAGTGTCCCTGCATCCGCAGCTTGTGACCGACGAGCAGGAAAAATTATTTTTGGTGGCCGCTGAGTTCTCGGTCTATGCCATGACAGGCTACTTGCGCGCCCAATACCTCGCGGACGGCGGCACCGACGAGGCGCTCAAAACTCACCTCACCTCACCGTCTATGGAAACCTTTGCACGGTCGATTCAAACGTCCCAGGAACAACTCAGCGCCAACCTGGAAAACTGCCAACCCTTCTTCCTCAAAGTGATTGGCTCAGGCATCAATTAAGCTGGCCAGCAATATTGTCGACTCTTTCGCCTGAATAGACCCTTCGCCGCCAATCAATCAGCGGTCTTTTTCAGGTGCCCATAACGACTAACACGCAGGTCAGCCTGAGCTTTGTGGCCAGCAAACCCTTCCAGCTCACAAAGTCGAGAGCAATACTCTCCAATGGTTGCACTGGCCTCTGGCGTGACCCGCTGATAGGTGCAGGTTTTGATGAATTTCCCCACCCAGAGTCCGCCGGTATAGCGGGCTGCCAGCTTGGTCGGTAAGGTGTGGTTGGTACCAATCACTTTATCGCCATAAGAAACGTTGGTTTCCTGGCCTAAAAATAAGGCGCCATAGTTCTGCATGTTGTCGAGAAAGAAATCATCGTCGCGAGTCATCACTTGCACATGCTCCGAGGCAATGCGATCGGCTTCTGACAACATTTCCTGGGGGCTATCGCAGACAATAATCTGTCCATAGTCTTCCCAGGCTTTTCCGGCGACCTCAGCGGTAGGTAACACCGTCAATTGGCGGGCGATTTCTTCCAGGGTTTGTTGACCCAAGGTTTCCGAATCGGTCAGCAATATTGCCGGGGAATTTGGCCCATGCTCAGCTTGTCCCAGAAGGTCCGTTGCGACCATTTCTGCATCACAGCTATCGTCTGCAATAACCAAAGTTTCGGTGGGCCCGGCGAACAGATCGATCCCCACTCGGCCAAATAGCTGACGCTTGGCTTCGGCAACGTAGGCGTTACCTGGGCCGACCAAGATATCAACCGGTGCAATGCTGTCGGTACCCAATGCCATAGCTCCCACTGCCTGGACGCCACCCAGACAGTAAATCTCATCAGCGCCGCCTAAATGCATCGCAGCAACAATGGCGTCATGGGGCTTACCATCGGTGGGCGGCGCACAAGCGATAACCCGTTTAACACCGGCAACCTTGGCGGTCACCACGCTCATGTGGGCCGAAGCCACCATCGGATAACGCCCGCCTGGCACATAACATCCCACACTGGAGACGGGAATATTTTTATGGCCCAACACAACACCGGGGAAGGTCTCGCGCTCCACATCTTTCATAGAATCGCGTTGAATCTGGGCAAAGTTTCGCACTTGGGCCTGGGCAAAACGAATGTCATCCAGCGTTTGTTCCGGCACACGGGAAACACAGGCCTCAATTTCAGCGTCAGTCAGACGAAACGAGGAGGCGCTATAGTTGTCGAAGCGTTGGGCAAGTTCGGCCACCGCAGCATCGCCGCGCTCTTGGATATCAGCCAAAATGCCTTCAACGGTTGAGCGGACCTGAGCGTCCATATCAGCGGCGATGTCGTCGCTGATGCCATGTTTCATTGTGCGAATCATCTAAATTTCCTGGTTTAATGGGGCCAAAAGCCACTGCGCTTTGTAATAACCCTGCGCTCTAGCATTAACTGAGCGCTGATTGCCGTCACGGTGGGCAAAGCCGGCGACCGGTTGCGTATTCATATTATGCACCGAAACCGTCGCCGCTTTAGACATAATCATGCGCCTTGCCATACCCAGAATGCATAACTCAACGGTGAAAAGCTGCGCTCATTTGACTTCGAATAAGAGACAATGAAGGCTGTCACATGCAAAAGCTCCGCTGCATTTTATGAACGAGATGATCACTCAGATGTTGCAACTGTCTGGCCGTAGCGCCGTGGTTACCGGCGCTGGCCGAGGTATCGGCCGAGCCATTGCCTTGCTGCTGGATCAAGCCGGCGCCTCAGTGCGCGCCGTAGCGCGGACCCAATCAGATTTGGACGAGATCCAGGCCCTCAGTGATGGCCGCATTAAGGGTTGGTTGCAGGACGTCACCCAAGCCGAGTTTTACCAAGAATTGGCGCAGATGTCGTCCCTGGACATCCTAGTCAACAACGCCGGTACCAATCGACCTCAGCCCTTTGTGGAGGTGGATGCTCAAACCCTTGACCAGGTCATGGCGCTCAATGTGAGTGCAATGTTTAAAACCGCCCAAGCAGCCACCCAAGTGATGATCAGAACGGCCAGCGGCGGTTCGATCATCCATATGTCGTCACAAATGGGGCACATCGGCTCACCCAATCGCAGTGTCTATTGCATGACGAAACATGCTGTAGAGGGTTTAACCAAAGCCATGGCCGTGGAGCTGGCACCCCACAACATCCGGGTGAACGCCATTGCCCCAACCTTTATCGAAACCCCACTAACCCGCCCGATGCTCCAAGACACGGAGTTTCAGGACTTTGTGAAGCGCATGATCCCTTTAGGCAAGGTGGGCCAACCAGAGGATGTCGCCGCAGCGGCCCTATACCTTGCCAGCGATGCATCGGCGATGGTCACGGGCCACAGCTTAAAGGTAGACGGCGGTTGGACTGCGGCCTGAACCGAAACCTACCTTTTTTTCCATAACCTCGACCTGCGCCAGGCCGGTATCATTTGCTCCAGGCCAACTTCAACAGCCCGCCAGAGCGCCCATTTTTACGGTACACTTTAGTCATAAAGTAAAACCGGAAAGCCACCTAAAGAGGGCAAGCCACTGGAACAGCAATCCCTGGGTTTAATCATTTTTGGCCTCTACCTGTTGTTGGTGGTGGTCATTGGTCTCGCGGCATCACGCCGCCAAACCTCAGGCGCTGATTTTTGGGTAGCCGGGCGCAGCTTCGGCTTGCCAATCATGATCATGGCCAATATGGCGGCCATCATGCATGGCGGCGCCATTCTTAGTGGCGTGGCATTTGCCGGCAAATTTGGCGGTGTCGCCATTCTTCCCTACATCTCTTTTGTCGGCGGCGCAGCGATCATTTTTTATGTCTTCGCCAAGAAACTGCGGCGCTCTGGTGGCTTCACCATTCCCGACTACATGGGTGATCGCTTTGACAGCCGCAGCCTGCGCGCTTGGAGCGCTCTGGTCGTGGCGGTATCCAGCATCATCTACCTCATTGCTCAGTTGCGCGGCATGGCGTTTATTTTGGAGCAATTGCTGGGTTTGGATTTCATGTTGTGCCTGGTTATTGGCACCATCATCTTTGTTGGGTACGTCGCTCTGGGTGGGCTGCTGGCGGTGGTATGGACCAACGTTGCGCAGTTCCTATTCATGTGGGCAGGACTGCTCATCCTGGTGCCTTTTGTGTTCAAAGCGGTTGGCGGCTGGAGTTCAGTGTTAACCCAGGTTGAGGCAATTGCTCCAGGCTGGACCTCTCCCACCGGGGTGGCATGGTCTACCAGCTACATGGTGAGCTGGTATCTGATCTGGTTTGTTGCCTACAGCACCCGCATCGAACTGGTCACCAAAATGTTTGCGGCCAGAGATGACCGCATCGCCAGACTGTCTATTCCTATCACGATTGGTCTGGTGATGATCTTTTTGCTTTATGGCAACTTTTACTTGGGCGCTGCTGCACGGGTTTTAGTCTGGGACCAGATTGCCTCACCGGACCAGGCCTTCCCCGTCTTGGTGGGCCAGCTGTTAACTCCAGCCCTGGCGGCGGTGGCACTGACCGGCATCGCCAGCGCCGCGATGTCCACCACCGATTCATTACTACTGATGTCCGGCTCGGCCATCGCCCATGATCTGGTTCGACGCTGTTGGGATGAACCCCGAGGCGTGGTCCGTGATGAACGTCAGTATCTGTTGATCTCCCGCCTGGCCATTGTGGTGGTAGGCGCATTAGCCTTTGTCCTTGCGATACCGGACATTGCGCTGATTTTGCGCATTGTGTCCTTTGCCATCGCGTTGGTGGGGTCGGCGTTTTTCCTGCCGCTACTCATTGGGCTCACGTCGAAAAAGCTTAGCCGGGAAGCCGCCCTCACCTCGTCCATCGGCGGCACCTTGGTGTGTATTATTTGGATCGTTGGCACACTGAAAGGTGCCCCTTGGACCGCAGGCCTGCATCCAGGGGTTGCTGGATTAGCCGTTGCCGCTGTGCTGATGGCAACCGTTGCCCTGTTCACCAAACCGGTAAGCCAGCACGCCATCGATAAATACTTTGAGGATGCACCATGATTTTAGGATTACCCGCCGAGAGTTTCTGGTTGCTGCTTGGGGTACCTGGATTAATGCTAGCGGTGCTGTTGTTTGACGGCTGGCGGATTTGGACAGGTAGAAAGCCTTAGCACCCCCAACTTACGATGATTGCCTACCCGGAGAACGAATGATGAAACTGTCCAAAACCTTGGCGCTAACAGGCGTCGCTGCGCTAACGCTGCTGACCGGCTGCGCAACAACCACCGAGAGCAATAACGAAGTGTCGGTTACCCAAAAATCCGCCACCATGGTGAACACCGGACCCTGGCCTGACGGCGACCAGCGAGGCATGGCGAATACTCTAGGAGCCGGCACCTGGGCCCGTTGCGGACATTACCTTGGTGCGCCCAATGCACGCAGCTACGAGTTATCTCATGTACGCGCCAACGACATGACCCAATCCCCGTTCGGCACCCCTTTGGAGTATCAATACC
This sequence comes from uncultured Gammaproteobacteria bacterium, assembly GCA_964559945.1. GTDB lineage: Bacteria > Pseudomonadota > Gammaproteobacteria > Xanthomonadales > SZUA-38 > JANQOZ01. The sequence goes on from CAZLJY010000064.1 coordinate 15,381, forward strand.
GCCCCACGGTCGGCATTCCCGGCACGGCCCACGCATTTAACGGCGAACAAATCACCACCGGCGAACCCGGTGCCCAGGGCACCCAATTGGACGCGCTGGGGCATTTCGCGTTCTTAAGCAAACCCTGGGATGGCAGCCAGCCATTTCCCGCTGGTGATGCCAGTTACTATGGTGGCTACAGTCAGCAACAGGTTAAACCTACCCCTCAATCGCCATTGCTGAAACTGGGCATGGAGCAAGTACCCCCCATCGTTACTAGCGCTGTGTTACTGGATGCTCGCGCTCATCTGGGCGGCGGCAAAACAATGAAAGCCGGCCAACTGATTACCGCTGATGACATCACCGCCATGTTGGACGCTCAGGGCCTGGGCTGGCGAGGACTGATGGCCGGCGACGTGCTGTACATTTACACCGGCTGGAGTGACCTTTGGGAATCCGACGAGTACTACACCAAAGGACCGGGCCTGTCCTATGACGCAGCGCTGATGATTGAAAACAGCCAGGTCGTCTTGGTTGCCTTGGATAATCCGTTTACCGACCCAGTCAATGAAGGGGCATTGGCAGGCAAAGCGCCACCGCCCAAAGGCACGCCAAGCGGACTGCCCTTTGCCATCCACCACCACAATCTGACCCAGTCAGGCATACACCAGATCCAAAACATGAAATTGGACGAACTGGCCAAAGACCAAGTGTGGTTGTCCTGCACTATGATCTTGCCGCTGCGCTCCAAAGGTGCCTCGGGCTCACCGGTGCGCCCCGTTGCCATTGGCGTTTCTCGCGGATAACGCAACTGACGGCAATCAAATTGGGATAGCGAAAAAAGTCGGATAGCTCCGAAGTGTTGAGATATAGGCCAATGGCATCAAACAGTGATCGTTACTGGCACAGTTGCAGAATTTCCTATCACTGCCATCATGTTGGCCGAATCGTCGTCCCCTGGAACAGTCCATGATTTTAGTCTTAGGAGCCACCGGCAGAATCGGTGGCGCAGCAAGCGCCCATTTAGCGAATAACCACATCGATCACCGTGTGCTGGTTCGTGATGGAAAAAAATTCTCTCCTTCGCCCGGTGCACAGATTGACGTTGTTGTTGGTGACCTGGGTAATGACGGCGACGTTCGCAAGGCGCTTGAGGGCGTTAACAGTGCCTTACTGGTGTTGGCCAACAGCGCCAAACAGCCGGCGATGGAGCGACAGTTTGCGACCGCCGCCGCAGATGCTGGCGTTCAACACCTGGTCAAAGTCTCGTCCATTGAAGCGGGCCCCGATACCTCTGCGGCGTTTCCTCGCAGTCATTTCGAAACCGAACAGCACATTCGATCCTTAGATATTGGGTGGACTTTTCTTCGGCCCAGTTTTTTTATGCAAAACCTGTTGACCTACGCCGGCTCCATCGCCAGCGCAGGATTGTTTGCACTGCCGCTAGGGCAGGCCAAAACAGCTTTGGTTGACGCCCGAGATGTTGGCACCGCTGCAGCCATCACACTCACAGACCCGGTTCACCGAAACCGGGGCTACGCGCTCACTGGACCCGAGCTGATCACCTTTGATCAGGTGGCTGAAACTTTATCGGAAACGTTGGATAAACCGGTCCGATACCTACCGCAATCGGCTCAGGAGTTTCGCGAAAAACTGTCGATGTTTGTGAAAGATACCTGGCAGCTCAACGGGGTGTGCGAGCTGTTTGGAGAAATCGCTGGGGGTGCCTTAGAGGAACAAAGCGATGATCTGGATGCTCTGCTAGGCCGCTCCGCTGCCAGCCTGCAGCAGTTTATTGCTGAGCATCGCCAGGCATTCAATCCTTAGAGCGATTAGTCTGACTGCCGTTTTTTCAGCTTAGCCAGAATATTGTCGGCAATGCCGGGCCGTGACCAGGGGCAATGCACAATGCAAATGCCGCAGCCAAAGGTCTCACCGAAGTAGGGAATACAGCGGTCAAAGTCTACGTACCATTTGCGCTCTCCTCGCACCAGTTGTTTCTGTTCGAAGATCGCGTCCGGTGGGCAAGCCCGAGTGCAGGCATTGCAACGACTGCAGTAATCATCAATACCAAACTCATCTTCTTGGTCGGCCACTAACGGCAGCGATGTAGTCACTGCGGATAGGCGAAACCGCGAACCCAATGTGCGATTGATAATTGAGCCGTGTTTACCCAGCTCCCCTAAGCCTGCAGCAATGGCGGCAGGTACCATATTGAGCGCGGACGCATAGGGTCCGGGCCAGGGTTTGGCATCAAAACCTGCTTCAAGAATGTAATTGGCCAACTTGCGGCAAGCCCGGGAGGCCCGGTTATATTCTTCGCCGACAACTTCAGCCCCAATGGGGTTTTCCCGAGTGGCCGGCGTTTGCGCCAGCTGCTCGTAGTTCATTCCCACCCCCACCACAATCACCCAGGGGTCTGCCAACTGATAACCGTCGTAGACGAAACTGGGGTCCATCGGGGCAATACCCACAAGATCGGCCTCGTTGGCCAACGCAAACGCTTTTACTCGAGCACTCCACTCAGAGGGTGTACCTGACAATGGGGATGGCGCTTTGTCCACCGTTTCTGGACCGCGTCCGCCAGGCGGGTCTTGGGAAAATATCGCGGCCAGCTCAGGCACCGATTGCAGCTCCTGAATGACCTCGGTCTGCAGATCGCCATGGGTTTGTCGTTTCGGTGGGTGCCAAAAAAAGGGTGATGCTTGCCGCTTCGACGTTTCACCTAAACCGTTCACCGTGTTGCCGGAAATCTCCGGCATGGCGTCGATAAATTTCTGTAACGGCCTATGGGGCTGGCGTTTCGGCATAGCTCCATCAAAACACAAATTGGTCGCTGGGGAAAACCGGCGTCTATCTGGGTTCTATCGCCGGGGCTAAACCCTCGAGGTGAGTTGATAACCTGGGTAATAGTGCAATTGCACCGCCGTAATAAAAACCTCACCTAGCCAAGTGGTGCGATCTACCGTAAATAACGCCGTCCCCGGATCGATAGACATCATCTTGGCCACCGCGACGGTTGCGTTAACGGCACTGAAGGCAACTTCAGCACTGGAAAACGGGACACTTTTAACCAGCCACTCGTTGGCGCTGATCTCATTTAGTGGTGCATTGAGAATTTGCGGCGCCGCCTGCAAATTGACCCAACGTTTTTCAAAGGCAAACCCTTTGCCTGAACCTAAGAACAGCGTCTCCAAATAAAACGCTTTATCCGATGTCGATAATTCCAATCGCGAACGAATCTTTGCCGGCGGGACCACAGATCGCTTTTTCACCACCCGGTGACGGTAGTCCTTACCCGCGTCTTCAATTTGTTCTCTAACAATGGGGATCTCAAATTTCGCCTGACGCACTGGCATCTGGCAGACCCGAGTGCCGCCTTTGCGTTTGCGCACCAGCAGCCCTTCTCTAGCCAGCGCCTGCAGCGCTCGATTAACCGTGGTTCGGGCGCAATGGTATTCATCGGCCAAGGTGGTTTCGTCCGGAATGCGTTCCCCGAGCTGCCATTCTCCGTCCTTAATTCGGGACAAGATGGCTTCGCGGACCTGAGAATGTGAGGTCTGACTCATAGGGTCGCTCGCAGTGTTCTCATCAAATGGGCAAAAGGTCTAACGATGTTATCGCGTTTCACGTGGTGTCCCTGGCTAACCAGGTGGCGCCCGGCAGACCACAAATCGCTGACCGGATTGCTGGTACAAGCGAAAATCCAGGTATCGAGAACCCGGTCGGCCCGCAGTCCGGTTAACTCATAACACTCATCGTCCAAAGCCACTAAGTCCGCCAGCTTTCCAGCTTCGATACTACCGCTATTTCTGCCGGCAGCCCTAGCTCCCCCGCGGGCGGCTTGGGTGTAAAGCAGACGCCCGTTAGACGGCATGGTTTCATCACTCAACACCACTCGCTTGCGATCTCGCAACCGCTGGGAAAGTTCTAGCATACGCAATTCTTCCGTGACCGAAATCAGCGAGTTGGCATCCGATCCAATACCCCATTGCCCGCCCCCCTTTAGATAAGACTGGGCAGGGAATATGCCGTCACCCAGGTTGGCCTCGGTGAGCGGGCACACCCCAACCACAGCGCCGCTTTTTGCTAAGGCGTGAATTTCTCCATTATTCACGTGGGTAGCATGAATTAGACACCAGCGTTGGTCGACGCTGTAGTGATCCAGTAACCACTGCACCGGCGATGTGCCCAACACGCTGCAAACCTCGTCAACTTCAGCCTGCTGCTCAGCGATATGTATATGGACCGGTTTCTGTGGCAGTAGCTGCGCCACCTGGGTCAGCGCTTCAGGGCTGACCGCACGTAAGGAATGGGGTGCAACACCTAGCGCAAAATCTGCCGGTTCGCGGGCAAAGTGATGGTCCAAGCGCACCATCAGTTCAGCATATTGATCCACGCTAAGACCGAAGCGCCGCTGAGGGCCAGCCAACGGGCGTTGGTCCAGGCCACCTTGCATATACAGCACCGGCAATAAGGTTAAGCCGATACCGCTGCTGCGCGCTGCGGCAACTTGGCGCAGGGCGAGTTCTTCCGACTGCGCATAGGGCTTGCCGCCGGACTGATGATGGAGGTAATGAAATTCCGCGCAGCCGGCAAATCCTGCCTCCAGCATTTCCATCTGGGCCAAGGCGGCAATAATTTCAATCGCCTCCGGGTCAAGAATATCCAGAAAGTGATACATCATCTGTCGCCAAGACCAGAAGTTGTCCTGTCCCGCTTTTCCGCGAGATTCAGCCAGCCCAGCCATGGCCCGCTGAAAACTGTGGCTATGCAAATTAGTCATCGCCGGCAGCAACACGCCCACCTCATGGTCCGCAGATCCAGATTGATCAGACACGCTGGCGATAAGGCCCTGTTCATCGACAGCAATGGTCACATTGTTCCGCCAACCGCTGGCAGTTAGGGCTTGTCTGGCGTTGATTAGGGTCGACATGATACTTGCAACCGATCTTTATGTGCATACATAATATCACTGTTGAATCACCGTACCGAGCCATGCGCAACGCACTGATTTCCGACTGCACCCTGGCGACCATGCAAGCTGGCGGCACCCCCTATGGCTTGATCAATCAGGCCGCCATTGCCATTGAGGATGGGCTTATCACCTGGGTCGGTGAACATGCGTCTGTGCCTGACCACTTACACGACCTCCCCGTTCAGCAGTTAGGGGGTCGTCTGGTAACCCCAGCCTTAATCGATTGCCATACCCACTTGGTGTTTGGCGGCAACCGGGCTCAAGAGTTTGAACAGCGCCTCGGTGGAACAAGCTATGAAGAGATCGCCGCGGCCGGCGGCGGGATCGCCTCCACAGTCAACGCAACGCGCAAAGCCACTGATAGCGAGCTACTAGCCCAAGCACTCAAACGCCTGGACCTGTTACTCAACGAAGGAGTGGCGGTGGTGGAGATAAAATCCGGTTACGGCTTAACCGTCGCCGAGGAGCTGAGAATGTTGCGGGTGGCTCGAAGCCTCAGCAATCACCGCCCGATAAAGGTCGTTACCAGCTGGCTGGCAGCCCACGCTCTTCCGCCGGAGTACGCGGGCCAATCCGATGCCTATATCGACCAGGTGGTCATCCCGGGCATGGCCGAGGGAAAACGCCAAGGGCTGATTGACGCCGTGGATGGCTACTGTGAGTCGTTGGCTTTTACCACCCACCAGATGGATCGTGTTTTTCGAGCCGCAAAGCATTTGGGGTTGCCGATCAAGCTTCATGCTGAACAGCTCAGTGATCAAAAGGGCGCCCTGCTGCTGGCACAACACAAAGGCCTGTCCGCGGATCATCTAGAGTTTCTTGCGCCAGTTGATGTGAAACCCTTCGCTACCAGCGGCGCGGTGGCCGTATTGTTACCCGGCGCCTACTACACGCTAAGGGCCACCCAATTACCGCCAGTTAATGCGCTGCGGGAAGCCGGTGTTGATCTGGCGGTGGCCACTGACTGCAACCCGGGAAGCTCACCGTGTTCTTCCCTACTGTTAGCAATGAACATGGCCTGCACACTCTTTTCGCTGACCCCCGAAGAAGCCTTGGCTGGGGTCACTCGCTGCGCGGCCAAAGCGTTGGGAATGGCCAACCAATTTGGCCTTGCTCAAATCGGAGCCACGGCTGAATTTGCCGTCTGGGACGTTGACCATCCGGCCGAACTTTCCTACTGGATGGGCCAGTGTCCGCTGGCCCACCGCATCACTCAGAGATCTGCGCCATGACGGTATGCCTTGAGCCGGGTCACACCAGTCTGGAAACACTGGAAAAACTCTACCGCAACGGCTGCGACTTCAGGCTTTCAGATCAGGCCTTTGAGCGAGTGGAGACCAGCGCGGCGGAGCTTCGCCGCCACTTGGGTTCAGGGGAAACCCTCTACGGCGTGAACACGGGTTTTGGCAAATTGGCGTCCGTACGCATCGATAAGGACAAGCTGGCATTACTTCAACAAAACCTGGTGCGCTCCCACTGCGCCGGCACCGGTGACCCGCTGGCCCCCTCCATCGTTCGCCTCATCATGGCCCTAAAGTGTTTGTCTCTGGGTCGCGGTGCCTCCGGCGTTCGTCCCGAGCTTATCGTTCAATTGCAGGCATTGGCCGCTGCCGACGTGATACCGGTTATTCCGGAAAAAGGGTCCGTTGGGGCATCCGGTGATCTGGCACCACTGGCTCATATGGCCGGGGTAATGATTGGCGAAGGTGAGGTGTTTTACCAAGGCCAACGAATGCCCACATCCCAAGCCTTTGCCTTGACC
>CAZLJY010000065.1:0-21250 GCA_964559945.1 uncultured Gammaproteobacteria bacterium
AGGGACTCTTCAAGACCGCCGGCTTTTGAGGCAGGTCGAACCCCGTCGATCAACACGTTGCCGGCACCACCACCAAAGCCCCGGATATCTTGCCCGGAGTCGAAGGTAAAACCCGGTAGGCGTTGAATCATCTCAAAGGATGTTTGGGGTCGGAACTTCGCGAAGTAGCTATTGGGGTATCGCTCAATTGCGGAGTCTTGCCCACTTGGGTCCTGCCCGTAAGACGCCGGACCAAAGGCCAAAAGTGAACAGCCAATCAAACCCACCAGGAGTCGAACAAAGGAAAAAGAATCTTGCATAGAAAACACTTAAGTTATCGGTGTTTCCATACGCTACCCATGGGGCGCCTTGAACGTGTGTTCGATGGGGAAAATGCTGTAACAAGCGACGATGGATCCATGAATTGACACACTTTGCGACAAGTTATCTGGAGATAGGGCAGCGTTGGGCAGATAATCTGGACGTTAGACCCGTTAATCATTAGCTTAGGAACGTCACTATCTGCGAATCAGCACCTCACATTTTGGTGATTGACGACGATTTGGAGATTCGCCAGCCTTTGGCTGCCTATTTACGCAAAAGTGGACTGCGCTGCACGGTTGCCTCCGGAGCTGCAGAAATGGATCGTCGTTTATCCGCCGCCGGCGTCGATCTCATTGTGCTGGACGTCATGATGCCCGGCGAAGATGGCTTTTCTATTTGCCGGCGCCTGCAAGAAACCGCGCAAATCCCGATCATTCTGCTCACCGCCCTTGCCGACGAAACCGATCGCATTGTTGGCCTTGAGCTTGGCGCAGACGACTACCTAACAAAACCCTTCAATCCTCGTGAGCTGCTGGCGAGAATTAAGTCCGTACTTAGGCGCAGTCGCATGCTGCCACTGCGCCAACGCAGCAGCCGAGGTCTGGTGGAGTTTGCCCGTTGGCGGTTTGATTTCTCTCAGCGAGAAATTGTTGGTGATGACAACATCGTCATCCGACTCAGCTCAGGCGAACACCTCTTGCTCGTGTCGCTAATTGAGCACGCCGGCATGACCTTATCCCGGGATCAATTACTGAACCTGACCAAAGGACGAGAAACCCAGCTTTACGATCGCAGTATTGATAACCAGGTGAGCCGTTTACGTCGAAAACTGGAACAAGACCCAAAAAACCCGAAAATCATATTGACCGAATGGGGTGGCGGTTATCAATTCGCCGCCCCGTTAGATTGGCTGACATGACGGGTCACTGGCGTCCGCAAGGCATTACCGGACAGATGATGGCGACCCTGATTGCCTTGCTGGTATTGCTATTGGGCATTCTTACGGCGCTTGAGTACTTTGAGTACGACACGGTAATGGATACCGCCGAGGGACCCCTAACCGTTGAACGTTTGCGCCGAATATTGCCAGTTTTTAAAAATCTTGATCAAACGGCAGCACAGACCTACGTTGATAACGTGGGCCACTGCCATGATGGATATACGCTCTCGCCCCAACCCCATCAGTCAATCACCGTGACCGCGAAAACCCAATCCTTGGCATACAAACTGGCCAACCAGCTCTCCCTTTCTCCAGACAAAGTTAGTCTTGGATTCGCGCTTTTGCACCGCACCGATTTCGCTTACAAGCAATGTTCAGCGGAGGAAATGGCATTTCCCGTCGATGGCATCGTTATCAGTATTGAGCTCACTAGCGGACAATGGCTGAATGCGGAAGTCCACCCCCATGAGTGGCACCTGACACCCTCGCTATTGGATTGGATTGTTCGATCAACAACAGCCTTTGTGCTAGTGGGAATCGTCGCGTTCTTCTTTGTCCGCCGCCTAAGCAATCCGCTTAAAGCGCTGGCTAATTCTGCCAGCGCCTTCGCCTCAGGCCTGCAGTTGCGCGCGCTGGAGGAATCTGGACCGCGGGAAGTGCGCCAGACCATTCAGGCATTCAATGTTATGCAGCGCCAGGTTGTTGACGAGATGAAACGGCGAAACGCCACACTTGCTGCAATCAGTCACGACCTACGCTCACCTTTGACCGCCCTGCGGCTAAAGGCTGAATTGGTGGAAGACAGCAAACTGCGCGCCGATCAAATTGCCAGCATCGATAAGATGGAGCGCACCACCGCTACCGCTTTGACGTTCCTAAAGGGAGAGGCGCGCAGCGAGAAACGCAGGCTCGTCGATCTAGGAGAATTGGTTGCCAGTGAGTGCGATGATTTCCGAGAATCCGGCTGCGCTATCACCTTCGACTATCCGGTTCGCATAACCTATCGTTGTCGCACAGAAGCGCTGGCCCGTGCAGTGCGAAACCTGATCGAAAATGCGGCCAAATACGCAGGCAGCGCAGATGTCTCCATCACCGCTACCGATCAAGCCATCGAAATCACCGTCAGCGATCATGGGCCGGGTATTCCGGCTGACCAATTTGACCGAGCATTGCTACCCTTTGAGCGATTGTCTGTGGCCAACGATAGTCCTAGCGGGGGCTTTGGCTTAGGTTTAGCGATCGCAAAAGCATCGGTCGCCGGGCACGACGGTTCGCTCCATCTAGCAGCCAACCAACCCTCAGGTCTGATGGCCACAATCCGCTTGCCCCTATCCTCCAGGGACTAGTCATTTCACTGCCATTTCACCTTTAGAACGCAGCACGCAAATTTACGAGCTGCGTTGCGGCAGCTCTTACCTTCAATACCGCTTCATCCTGCCTCTGGGAACCCCTTCTTTCCTGACACTAATTGCGACAATTTTTGTCCCAGATGACAAACCTTTAAGCATGGTCCTGACCATACTTCGTGGCATCCATCATTGGTTCAATGTTGTTTGCGCAACACAAAGGAATAGCTTTGACTACGATCATTAGAAACCTACCGTGCAAGCTCCTTGTCGCCACTTTGCTAACGATGTCGGCCTGTACAAACCATCAAGCCTACTTACCTGGAATAACGTGGCAAACAATTTCTTCGGCAAAAATGGAGGGCTATGAAACGTCCCAATTGGAGCGCTTGGACAGACTACTGTCTGAGTTAAATACTCAAAGTCTATTGGTTGTATCAAACGGTCGCGTTCTTTACTCATTTGGTGACGTCAGTGACACCGGGTACATCGCCTCCGTACGCAAGAGCGTACTCGCTATCTTGTTTGGCCCCTATGTTGAAGCGGGAAACCTCTCGCTAAACGATACTCTGGAGACATTGGGCATCGATGATCATCTGGGTCTTAGCCACCAGGAAAAACAAGCCCGCGTCGCGGACCTCTTAAGATCTCGCTCGGGTGTATACCATCCAGCGGCCAATGGTGGCGACAGTCTCGCTAGTGCGCCGCCGCGAGGATCCAAATCTCCCGGCTCTTACTTTCTTTACAACAATTGGGACTTTAATGCCCTGGGTCATATTTTTGAACAACAAACCGGTGTGTCTGTTTACACCGCGTTGGCACTACGCTTGGCCGAGCCTCTGGCCTTCCAAGACTTCGACCTTAGTGAGCAGGAACTGCATGGGGACGAGAGTCGATCACAATACTTGGCCTACCATATGTTCCTGTCGGCGCGAGATTTAGCGCGCATTGGTGTATTGATGCTCAACGAAGGGCGCTGGCACGGCCAACAATTGATCAGCCGTGAGTGGATAAGAACCATCACATCGGAAACCACCGACTTCACCGACATGCATCCGGCCAATCAACGCGAGCAAGAACTGGATTTCGGAATCCTGTGGTGGTTGTTTGATGAACGCCATAGCAACGAGGCCTACCAAGGAGCCTATGTTGCCCAAGGCTCCTATGGCCAATTTTTGTTGGTAGTCCCCAAGTACAAACTGGTGATTGCCCACAAAACCCGCTACCAACCCGTATCCAACGCCCAGGAATATCATTCTGTATCCGTCTCCTGGGAGCAATTCATGCAAATTGCCGACACCGTTGTTGGCGCCCGAATACGCGAGCCATCAGATTAAGAGCTGGCGTGTCTGCACATTTTTCGACGCCGAGACTATGGAATAGCTGGTGCTGCGACCGCCTGCCGCGTCCTTTTTCAAAGCCTCCTTTTGCTATGGAGACGGACCTGTCCATGAAAAAAGGGGGCTAGCGGTTTCGCAAGCTCAGCCTGATCCCAATGCACGTTCGTGCAGTCGGCTTATTCCCAGATTAGGCCACTGCATTCTCCGAAGATAATGCGGAGATTTAATCATCCATTCTCCGCAGACCAAGCTCAACACCTTAGGACCAAGGGATAGGGTCACTAACTCTGGCACCTGATTAACCCCAGAGCTTTTGCACTAAAGCCAGCCCAGCTCCCTCGCGCTGCGAAATGCTTCAATGCGATTGGTGGCGCTAAGTTTATGCATGGCATCGGTCAGATAGTTGCGGATTGTGCCCACTGATAGAGATAACTCAGTGGCAATTTGTTTGTTGGAAAGCCCTGCTTCCGCCAGGCGTAAAATTTGCCGCTCTCGGGCAGACAGCGGATCGGGCGTGGTCCATGCAAGTTCAGCCAGCTCTGGCGAAATATGCCGCTCGCCGCGGGCAACCTTTCGAACAACATCAGCAAGCTCATGGCTCGGGGTGTCCTTCAGCAGGTAGCCGTGAACGCCGGCCCGCTGCGCTCGTTGTAAATAGCCGGGACGAGCAAAGGTGGTTACGATCAGAACCTTGGTATCCAGTTCGTGCGCAACGATAGCCTCAGCCAATTCAATGCCGGTGCGCCCGGGCATTTCGATATCGGTGACCAATACATCGGGACGGGCATCGCGAACCAGTTGCCACGCCGCGTCACCGTCACTCACAGCTTGCAGAATTTCGATGTCTTCCTCCAACCCAAGCAGTGTGGCTAGGGCCCCTCTGAGCATGGACTGATCTTCCGACAGCACAATACGAATCAAGCGCCTGCCCCTCGGTAATCAAAGGGCAGCGAGATGTGCACCTCGGTGCCCGCGCGAACCCGAATGGCCGTCCGCCCGCCCAGTGCGGTGACCCGTTTTCGCAATCCCGCCAGGCCCGCGCCCTCTTCGCTATCGGTGATGCTGCCACTGCCATTGTCGCGCACCGTCACCTCCAAGGTCTCACCGTCATGCCTGAACGTGATAGTCGCCTCGCTGGCGTTCGCATGACGAACAATGTTGGTGGTCGCCTCGCGAATCGTCAGCCCCAGGGCTTTGCTGACCATCGGGTCCAGAGGCGGTATGGCGTTGCTGACGGTAAGGGAAACCCCCGCCGCTTCAAGAGCACTGGCTGCCCGTTCAATTTCCTGCTCAACGGTGGTTGCGGTCATGTCGTATACCGCCGCGCGAATCTCCGCCAGCGCGTTGCGAGCAGCGGCGGCAACTTCTGCCGTTTCCACCGATGCGCGGGCAGGATCGCGCCGGATCAATCGATGGGCAACCTCGGATTTCAATGCCACGGTGGTGAGAGTTTGTCCTAGCAGATCGTGTAAATCATGGGCGATACGCTCGCGCTCTGCCAACGCCGCGCGCTGTTGTTCCAGAACCCGGGCACGGCGCATGGCGCGACTGCGCTCCAGTCCAGCGGCGCCAACGCTGCAGGAAAATCCGGTGACAACCCCCAGGAACAACGTAAACGCAACAACCCACCAGGCAAGGTCAAACAAGAAGGCGAAAACAATATAGGAGGCCGTAAGCACACCTAGCAACATAAACGCCCGTCGAGCCGGCCGTTGGTAACCCGCCTGAACGCAGGCGTAGATGTGGAACACACCCTGGGCGCCGCTAAATGGGGACAGCGCGAACGCAATCAATTCTAGTGCCGCAACATGCCAGATGAACCGAGCTTCATAGCGCTCAAAAGCGGAGAAAAACACCGGCAAAAAGACCGCCATGCCAACAACAAACGCAACCACGTCAACCACATCCGGTGGAATCAAAAACCACTCGGTGAAATAGAACAGCAGGTAAACCAGGTTAAACGCCCGCCACCGCCAGCGCCGCGCCTGGGAATCGTCCGAATAAACGTCGTCTTCCATGACGATGATTATGGCATCAGTTGGACGTTGTCGATGGCAAAGGTGTACTCACCAGGATCCAGAGGCGTGACTATGGCCAAACCGGCAATCTGTTTCGCATCAAACGTTCCCGCCTCAGCCAACGGCAGCGAGACCGTTTGCCAATCTTCTGTGACCTCAAACTCAACGGTTGGCGGAGCCCCGAAAGACCCGGCAGTAAACAGCATCAAGCGGTAGCGGGCCGCCACCCCTCGAACATCAAATTGGATGGTTTCAAAAGCGCTAATGTCTGCCGGCGCCATGGGGCTGGCGTCGAAAAAAAGGCCGGCCCAGGGGTAAGGAAAATCACGACTGACCTCTGCCACCACCTGGGCCGCAGACGCCGAACCATTGGCACCGGGCTGGATGAGCGATAGTGTGGCGGCGGAACTTCCGCCCATCATTTCGTCGGTGGTGGTTGTCCATGGCAGGCCATTGCTGCTGATCAAATCGCTTTCGAAATCGCCGAGCTGGGACGGCAGTGGTGTGCTGTCGGGACTGACAATGGGCGTTGGAGAACGCTCAAGGGCAACCCCGTTTCGGTAAACGTCCACAATGTTTCGGGTGGCCAAAATATTGTCACTGGGATCTCCCTCCACTAGCACCAGATCCGCCCGCGCCCCGACAGAAATAACGCCTCGCCCGGAAAGATTAAAGTGCTCTGCCGGGACCCGGGTACTCGCACCCAGCGCCTGCAGCGGCGTTAAGCCAGCGGCCACCAGCATCTCAAGCTCATCATGTTGCGACACCCCATGGGCGGTGCCCGGGTTAGGTGCGTCTGTCCCGGCAAGAATAGGCACACCCGCGGCATGAAATGCACCCACACTGGCCAATGCATTTTTTGTGGCCTTGATGCCGGGAAAGGTGCCAAAGCCCTGGGTCAGCAGCCCCCGCTGGGTGCCGCTGAGGAGCGGACCAAGTCGTGGATCTTCCAACCAATGTTCACCGGGTGCATCTCCATTGAGCACCGCCATAACGGTTAAGGTGGGCACAATAAAGATGCCGGCGTCCGCCGCCTTGTTAACGATTGCTAGATCTGCAGGCTTGTCGATAAATACGTGGACAAATCCGTCGATACCGGCATCAATGAGGTCGTCAGCGGCCTGGTAATCGGTGACGTGGGCAACCGCCATCATGTTGTGTGTATGGGCAGCGCTGATCACCGCGGTGGCTATGGCCAGATCGATGCTTTGAGTTCGCCCTGAATAAGGGTCGTAGACGAGCTTGATGTAATCCGAGCCTTCCGCCTGTCGAGCCGCGACCCAATCGTCCGCCTCATCCGGTGCAGCGAGAGTATCAACGTCGATACCGTACTGAGTACCGTGACCACTTTTTGCGGTTGCCAGCATACCGGCACTGAACAGCGCAGCCTGTTGAGTGGGCCGATCGGATTGGCGGTTCTGACGCATCGACTTGAGATCGTCGGGGTTGGTGAACATATCTAACACCGTGGTAACCCCGAAGCGTGGCGCCTCCAGCAACGCCTGGCCATAGGTATGACCGTGGGCATCAATTAGCCCGGGCATCAGCGTGTGCCCGGCACCGTCAATGATCTCAGCACCATCTGGAACGGGGATGTTCGCGCCGAGGTCAACAATCTTTGCGCCCTCCACCACTACCGTTTGATCACGAAGCATGTCCGATCCGTCAAACACATCCACGTCAACAAACGCTGAGACAGCGGGTGTGCCAACGTCCCTCGGCACATCTATTGAAGGCGTAGGCAGGATAAACATCAACCCCACCACAGCCACAATCACTCCCACCAAGGCGCGATAGAAAATTCGGTTCAACATGACGGTGCTCCTCAATTATCGTTGCCGTGACCAGGCGGCGAGTGCCAGTGCGGCCAGACCACCGGTCATAGCGATGATGATCAATAGCAGGGTGAACGGCTCCCGATCTCCAGTTGCACCGGTTGCCCAAAGACAAAGCTCAGCCAGGTGATAGGACGGCAGCCCAAGGGCCACCGTCTGAAGGACACCGGGGAATAGGCTGATTGGAAACCACAACCCACCCAGCACAGCCAGCCCAAGAAACGCGATATTGCATACGGCAATTGCGCCGCCGCTGGCAAAGGAAAACCCAATGGCCAGGCCAATAAAAGAGAACGGTGCAACCGCCAGCAGATGGCAGGCGAACAGCGTCAACCATTGGCCTCTGGCCATCTCCACACCGCCAACGAAGCCGGCAAGAATATAGATCGGCAGCAACGCTGCCGCCGAGAAGATCACAGTGGTCAGCAGCTTTGACAGCACATAGGAAAGACCGGAGACCGGCGCCGCCTGGGTCAGCATGAGCCAGCCTTTCTCCCGTTCGCTGGAAACGTTGGCCCCAAATCCAAAGAGCGATGGCCCCATCACAGCAAAGACCCCAAAGGAGGCCAGGAGATACTGGGCGGCTTGGGCTCCCCCGCGACTCATCATGATGCCGAATAGAAAGTAAAATGCTGTGGGCAGCGCCAGCGTCGGGATATAGAATTCGGGCGCTCGCATGGCCTGCAGTAATTCCGCCCCGGTGTCCGATCCCAGTGTTTTCCAAGTCACATTCATTGTGTGGTCTCCTCAGGCTTCCGTTAGGGCGACAAACGCTTCGTTCAAAGACGGCTTGGTCACTGTGAGATCAGTGAGATCCGGATCGGCTAAGAGCAGCGCAAGCAAACTGGCTGGCGCATCTTCGCTTAGCAGTTGGGCGATGCGACCGCTGAGCGAAACAGAGCGCACACCCGGCAGTGCTTCCAGTTGCTTGTTGTCCAACCGGGTGTGACAGGCAATCATCGACCCTCCCACTTGGGACCGAATCGTGCTCGCCGCATCGTCGGCAATGACCTGGCCATCGTGGATCACCACGATACGGTCGGCCAGCGCATCGGCTTCCTCCAGATAGTGGGTAGTGAGGATCACCGTTGTGCCCGAGTCGGCAAGCCTACGAATATTGCGCCACACGTCTTGTCTTGCCTCCTGATCAAGGCCTGTAGTGGGCTCGTCCAGAAACAGAACATCAGGCTGTCCAACCAGGGCGACGGCAAACTGAACCCGACGTTTCTGGCCGCCCGACAAGGTTTTGTAGCGTTGCTCAGCGAACGCGGCGATGCCGCTATCGACGATCAAGGCATCGGTGGGTTGTGGGTTGTCGTAGTAACAGGCGAAACGTTCGATATGTTCACGGGGCGTTAGTAGATCGGGAAGATCCGTATCTTGAAGCATGACGCCAATACGCTTTTTCGCCGCCAGGCTACCGGCCCCCTCGCCCAGCACTTCAATAGTGCCGCTGCTGGCGGGAATCAAACCCAGGGCGCAGTGGATGAAGGTGGTCTTGCCGGCACCATTTTGACCGAGCAACGCACAGATTTGACCGGGCGCGATATCAACACTGACACCCTTAAGTGCTTGCGTATCGCCGTAGTGCTTGCGCAGCTGATGGGCGCAGATTGCTGGATTGCCCAAGACCTCATCTCCCAAGACTGAATGTCGATGGCCTTATGTTCCAGCATTGACGGGAATCGGTGAATGGAGAAAGCGCCTACAAATAAGGTGACATTTGTCAGGGCGGTGAAAGGGTCAATTCTCCTTGGGCTATCGCCCATTTCTGCGCGCGAACTCAGTCCCCTCGTGCGCGCACTGTCGACTTCGCATAGGGAGAGGCCTCAAGGCTCTCGAGCACTGCCCTCGCGGTGCTTTTTGCAAGATCGGGCCCAACCACGCTGAAGTGACCGCCGGCGATGACCCGGCTTTCAAGGTCGGTGCATAGTTCACTCCAACCCAGGTTTGGGTCGTCCTGTAGAGACTCCAGCAGCGTCCCGCGAACCCCATCCTCGGCAGCCGGCGCTCGAAGCTGGACCACATAGGTTCCGGCAAGCTTGCCATCGGTGCTGCGCGATAGCGGCGGAAGCGGATCCATATGAACCTGAGATGCGCTGAACAGATCCCAAGCAATTTGCGCCTCAACCGCCTCGGCCACGTCGTCGTTCTCAACCACCATTTGGCCTGCGCCCACTGCCAGCCGCCGACCCACATGGGCCGTTGTCTCAAACACCGTTGGATCTACTGAGGCCTCCATGTAGCTTGCATGGTTGGGGGCGAGACCATCGACCAGCACCAGGCTACAGTCCACCAATTCCTTGGCTACCAGCCCACCGAAAACTCCGCCCAAAGAGTAACCGACAAGTTGCCACGGGCCGCGTGGCTGTAGCTCGCGAATCTGCTGTAGGTATTGCGCAACGAGTTGGTCTATGGGTGTTTGCTCGCTGGCGCTGCGGTTCTCAAAAGCCACCAGTGTGTGAGATTTCATGTGCTGAGCAAGGTGCACGTACGCAAAGACGTGGCCACCACCCGGCGGCAGACAGAACACTGTGCGAGTAGGATCTAGGGTCTGTTGCGGGGACGTGCGCGGATCATTCAGCACGACGTAAGACTTTGAACCCATTGACTGTCCCAGCGTCCTGGCGCTGATGGCAGTGGCGAGTGCCTCAATGGTGGGAAGGTTGAAAAGATCCGAGGGACTGAACGCCACGCCCGTTCGTTCACCCAGGGTCAGCATGGCGTCGACGGCGGCCAGCGAATCGATACCCAAATCGCTGAATAGGACCTCCGGCGTGATGTCATCAATGGGAAATCCCGAGATGTCTGAGATGATTTCCATCACCAGGTCCAACGCCGCCGCAGGGTTAAGCGGCCCATCAAGCGGCGCCATGGCCGCCTTGGCTTGCGGTTGGTTGGGCATGGATTTGCCGTCGCCCACGTCAAACACGGCCAGCGGTGCGATCAGCTTCAGTTGATCGCTTTCGAACAGCCGGCGGGTGTCGATTCGGCGCAGCTTGCCGGAGGTGGTTTTGGGTAGGGACCGGGGCGCGGCAAGACCAACAAAACGGCAGCGTGCATCAGCAGTCTGACTTACCGCCTGGCAGATCCCATTGACGATCTCCGTCTGCCTGTCGCCTGACTTGCAGGCGCTCTGGCGAACCTCGGCGATCAGGCAGATGGCCTCCGTGCCTTGGTCCTCAACCCCGAAGGCAATCACACAACCACTGCGAACATCCGGATGGGCGCTGGCGGCGGCGTCTTCCAGGTCCATGGGCACAATGTTGCGACCGCCGACGATAATCAGCTCCTTGGCTCGACCGCAAACGTAAACCATCGAATCGTGGACGAATGCCAGATCGCCGGTGCGGAGAAACCGGCCGGTACTGGCGGGATCATTGGTGACCACCGAAAATTTGTCAGCGTCGTCCGGCGCCGCCTGAATATGCCGTGTTGCGACGGACGGACCCCGAATCCACAGTTCCCCAACCACCCCGCTGGGCACCACCGCCCGGGTATTAAGGTCTGCAATGATGGCGCTGGTGCGGTTACCCGGTGAATAGGGGGCACCGCAGGCAATAACCGTTCGGGCTCGCGGGTGCTCCGGTGACACCTCTATGGCACGCAGGCCCTCGCGCAGCGAGTTGCGATCAAAGGAGGTGTAGCGCGAATCTCCCACCCGTCCGCCGGAGAGGTAGAGCACGCACTCGGCCATGCCCATGATGTTGCGAAGGTTCCAGAAACGAAAGCCTTGAGGGCCGAAGCGATCAATAAAGGCTCGATGGGTTGCAGGCCGGCAGAGCTCCGCGCCCGTGAAGATCACCAGCCCTGACAGGTCGATACCCTCAAAATCTGCCTCGGTAGTGCGCTTGATCATCATCTCAAGGGCAAAGTTGGGCCCAGCGGTGTTGCTGACGTTTTCGTCTGCACAGGCCTGGAACCAGATAGCTGGCCGCGACATCCAGGTCATCGGTGAGAAATACACAATGGTGGTGCCAAGCACCGCGGGCACGCAAAAGCCGGTGACCAGCATTAGGTCGTGCCACCAGGGAAGCCAGCACAGTCCTCGCTGGGGCGGAAACACCCGACAATCCCGCGAGGAGATCACCGCGTTGTGCATCACCATGCCGTGGGTAATAACCACGCCGCTGGGGGCCCGCGTCGAGCCGCTGGTGTACTGCACGTAAGCAACATCGTCGGCGCTTGGCAGTGGCCGCGACCGAGTTGGGCTCTTGCCAGCGGTGTCGGTGCGAATCCAACGCAGCCCGGCGGGCCACTTAGCGCGCGGGTTCTTTCGTCCAACCACCCTGCGCACGGCCTGCAGCGGTCGGTCGGCCAAGGCCAGCGCCGCGTACCGGGAATCCGTGAGGACAGCAACAGCGGCGCAGTCGGCCACGATGCGGCCAAACCTTCCAAGACCCTCATGATCCCCTTTAAGCGGCACCGGCGGTGCGGCAGGTACAGCAACCACGCCGGCCATCAGACAGCCGTAGAAGGCGGCAGGAAAATGCAGGCTGTCTGGCGGGTACACCAGCATGGCCCGATCGCCCGGCTTAAGCCCAGCATCTTCAAGCTGATTGGCAACCTGGCTTGCCTCCAGCCACATCCCACTGAACGACCATGCCCGGCGGCCGTGCTCCAGCGATACAATCATCTCACCATCGCCATTGACCGTTGCGTGGTGCGCAAACGCATGCAAGAGCGTTGGAAAGGCGGTCTGGAGAGCCTGGAACCAGCGCTCGATACCAGCCTCGTCGTTATCGTCTTTGGGTAAAGGGGTATTGCTGAAACCCAAATGGGTGATTGGAAGCGGTTTCGGTTCGCATACTCGGTTGATGAACGATCGACTCCAGTCGGTGATGCAGTCTGTCAGCTCAAACCCCATCAGACCACCGCCGAACCAGGTTCGGTTCTCACCCTGGCGCGCTTCGAGAAAGTCGTAAAACCCGGCGGCGAAATCGCCGGGGGCCACGTGAGGCATGTAATCCCAACGCTGGAGAAACATCGGTGACCGTCCTTGCGGAAAGCAGGCGCCCAGGGCTTCCAGTTCAGCCAGCGAGGTGGCTAGAAACTCATCGTCAGACTGACCCGGCGCTGCATAACCCCACCAGAGCAGCACGTTGGTATCCGCGTGATAGTAGGAGTATGCAGCAACCGCGGCGCGCCGGGAGGGGTCATCGTTAACGCAGAATCCATCTTTGTTTAAACCCTCAGCCCGGATCATGCCCGTGAGATATGGGAGGTAACGAATCTGCGCAAGCAGGTCGCGCTCTTCGCCATCGACATCGAGGAAGCTCAGCGGTTGATTGCAGGCGATAAAGAGCTGATCAGCCGAGAGCTCAGTCCCGTCATGAAGGGTTACCGCAACACCGTTTTCGTCACGCCGGGTGGCGGCTACGCGCGCGCTACAGCGAACCTCAAGGTCGCTTGCCAGTTGGCGCAACAGACTGCCGAAACCCCCGACTGGCGTGCCGGTTTCATCGCTGCGCTGCAGAGAGTGTTCCGAGGCCTGGGCGAAACGCAGCAGATAGGCCGCGCTGACCTCATCCCCAGCGCCGTAGCCTGCGCCAAAAAACAGTGGGTGAACAAAATCCACCAACTCCGGCGCTACCTCCCGCCAGCGGGAAATGGTGGGGGAAAATTGACTGAGGCCAGCAAACCCCTGCTGTTCAGCCTTCGCCTCGGCCAGCAGGGCAGGCGCGGAGGAGGCGCCGCGTAGCCGTTCGAGACCGCCCTGTTGGGCCGGCGCGGCCGGCCGCAAGGTGAACTGCTGATGCTGACCCGTGTAAGGTTCAATGGCTACGCCCACCTCGGCGGCAAGTGTTGCCACCGGCCCGTGCCGCCGCACGATGTGGGCGCCGACGTTATAGACCCGGCCATCGACGATGCGGCTCTCACATTTGCCCAGACCAATTTCCGGCGCGGCCTCCAATACCATCACATCACAGCCGCGCTTTTTCAGTTCCCGGGCAGCCACCAGCCCGCCGATGCCGCCGCCCACCACTATCACCCGATCAGTCGACGCAATACGTCGCGACGTTCGGGTGTGGCGAGGTTTGGGTCGAGGCAACGCAACAGAACGCTCGGAGGCGAAACCGCGTAGCCCCAGGGGATAGGCCACCAGCAACGGGATCGGTGGCGGCGGTCCCTCGGGCAGCGCCTGGATATGCCAGTTCAGCCGGGACAGGATGTGTCGCAAAAAAACCATCCCAAACCCATGCATGAGCGCCTTGGCCGGGCAGAAAATCGAAGGTGGTAAGTCATTGGCTGCCTTAGGGTCAGAGTCACATCCCGGCACGCCTGCAAACGTGGCACTGTGTAAAGCGGAGTCCAAGGGGTCTTTCTCCCACCGACCCGGCTCGAAGCTGGGGTGGTGGTTTTCTCCGTAGATGCTGTACTGGACCAGCGACCCATGGGGCACCGGGTTGCCACTGACCGCGTGGGGACATTGCTGCTCAACGGACTGGTCCATTGCAACCGTCATGGTGGGCACAATAGGTGTGGCGTTGAAGGCCTCGGTCAAAAGCTGTTGCAGACGCTGCTCGTCTTCCAGCAGCCTCTGTCGCCAGTGGCCTGCATCGCTGGACGTTGTGTCGTTTTCCCGCGCCAGCTCCACCAGCAGCACAGAGAAACACTTAACCAGGGCGACGTTGGCGCCTAGACCGTGGATCATTGCATCAATGGTGCCTTCCCGGGTAAGTCGACCTGCCTGCTCCTCCTTCAGGTAGTAGCTCAGAAAGGCGTCCTTACAGGACTCGGACTGCGAAGTGCGCTGAATGCCCGCGCTGATGGACTCGACCAGCTTGCGGTACCCCGCACCTTCCTCGCGAGCGCCGGGAGAGTATAGAAAATCCCAGACTAACGACACGGAGAGGTTCGCTGGCGGGACTTCGCCAAGCTGACTGATCCAGCCGATGGCGAAGGCCAACTCCCGCCCTGCGGCCTGAAAATCCAGCTGTTGCCGCTTTGCCCAGCGTTGGATGTGTTTGTGTACAACAGGCGTTACCAGCGTGAGCTGGCTCTCCAGCGAAATGTGCTGTCGAAACGCACCGTAAATCTCGGGCACCATGCGCCGGTCGGTGGGAGTTTGGTAGAGCATCCCGTGACCCTTGCGACTTGCACGCTGGCGGTCGTAGATAAAGCGGCGGGCATCAGGGCCGGTGACCACATAGGGACGTTCCGTGCCGCCGGCGCCGGCCACCCGAAACGCGGGGCAGCGGTTGGATTCGTGCCAAATCCATTGATCGTACGCGGCGGGGTCACTGGGTGCGCGTCTAAGGGGCAGCTTTTGAGTCATGATTGGGTCAACTAAACAGGCGACGAAGCTGGCCAGGCTGTTTCGCCAGGCTGACTAAGAGAGACATACGAATGGTCGGTTCGGCAGGATAGGCGATACCGTGGGCGCCGCCGTGTATCTTGACCCTTGCCAGCGCTTCAGCGCGTTGACGGTCGCTATGGAATGTCATCGCTGGATTGCCGGGAGCCGACGGATCGAGCCAGTCGCGAAGCATGAGCAGGCTGTTAAGGTCCCGGGTGGTTTCTGGCTGAAATATGTCGATGTCGAAGGCGGGCGATCCGCGGAACGCGATCTCGAATACCGGCTTGCGCATCGATGGCGTTGCCGTGATTGCGGCAGTGTTTGCCGACACGTGAAAGGGGCTTGGCGAGCTGTTCGCGGGATTGCCCCAAGTGCACCAGGTTTCTGCCGCGAGAATCTTGCTGAGATATTGGGAAGCCTGATAGGCGCCGCCCTGCATCGCGATGACGGATCGCGACACAGCGATAGACCCACGAGTGTAGTGGCCTGCGCCCCGACCGAGTAGGCCCACACGAGCCACCGTTTTCTTCCACAGCGCACCGCGCTGGGCCTGCTGGCGTGATCGCCGAATTTCCGCCGCGGTGAGCCGGCTGGGGCAGGCGGGCGATACGAACATAGAAACCGTGCGAACGGCAGTTGATGGCAGTGCGTGCACAATGGCGTTCATTGATGCGGTCAGCAGCCACTCCCGGGCGCGACCCGGCGCGTACGCAAATAGGCATAAATCGAGAGGGCAGCCAGCGCCGAAGCTCTCAATGGTTGCCCGCACGCGTTGAGGTTCCGTTAGTAGGTTGGCGCCGCTGGGCGAGTAGTGCAGTGTTCCGGAAAGGTCGGATCGGTCCGTTAGTTCTGCCGGTGGCGCATTCAGGTCCAGCCATAGCACCTCGGCGCCACCGCGAAGCAAAACCTCCACCGGCGCCAACGCCGCGCCGGCGCCCAGCATCACAACGCGGCGACCAACCAGGTTCAGGCCACCAGACTGCTCAGCATGATTGATTATCCAGCCCAGGGCGTTCCAGGCATCCTCAGTGATCTGTCCCGCGTCAAAAAGCTGATTGACCCGCGCCACCAGGCGCTGATCCGCGTACATGTCGCCCCCAAATCGAACCGAGGGCGTCAGCGGGCCGGCGTCCTCAAAGTGGCTCGCGGCCAGCGGGTAGGGCTCAGCGTCTTCGGCTAAAGCCTCCTCCAGCGGTTGATCTACATCACCGGCCCGCCAGCAAAATGCTGCCTGGCTGGCTGCGAACAGATGGCGCGCAATCTCGGTGCGCTGATCAGATTGCTGTCTCAGCGCTTCAAATTCAGGCAATACCTCCCGAAATTCGGATCGAAAGGCTTTGCTGGATGTCGATATCCTCGCCTCGCCAAGTTCCGACGGAAAAGCGGCCTGGGCCCCAAGAAGCAGTTCGTGAAATAGGGTGGTGGCTGATCCTCCACGAATGCTGATCTCGCCCGCCTTCGAGAGTTTTTGCTGCGTCATAGTGCAATCCCTGGCCTGTTTTTTTTTCAGTTTCAACGAAGATTGCCGCAGCGCGTTATTCCTCAGGTTGCGAGCAATGTACATGAGGTTTCAAGACCCATAGCGACGCCTGGACGATCACTTGAGCATCGGCATTTAACGGATATCTTAGGATCTTGGTCAGTCGCGCCAATGCAATATTCAATAAGGCGCCACAGACCCAACGAACAGTTCTGGCCACCCCTTGTCCTCCCCCTTGTCCTCCCCCTGGTCCACACCAGGCACGACCCTAGGATCGCAACGAACGGCGCATATGGCTCTTGACCCTAAAACTAGGCAATTAGGAAGGTGGTTGGTCGTCGAACATCCATCGCTCCAGCGGCCCTTGCACAAGCCGAGGGAACAGATAAAACCCAACAACGAGAGCGATGATTCCCATTGGCCATTGCCACTGAACCAGCGTCGCTGGCCACATGAAGGCGAAAATTGTGTTCCAGAACGTATCGACAATGAATTCAATGGCAAAGGTGAAGAGGTCGCTGCTCAGCGGATTGATCGCAAAAAACTTCGGAATGTCGTCTGTAATTAGCTCAACTATCTCTAGATAAACGAAGGTGATTGCAAATCCCGTGGCATAAAGACCGCCGCCGCGATTTGTCCAGATTTTCCGGAACCAGCGCCGGACCAAACCATGGGTGCGATCACCAATCCCACCTGCACGGGTCAGTTCGTGCCGGGCCCGCTGCCGCATGTTACTCGCTGGGGCTTGAGAATCTTCTGACAGTGGCTGGTTTGACGGGTTTTCGTCGCTCATAGGATTCGGAGATTGGGCAGGGTAAGGCGTAAGAATCTATTACCAATCATACAGACTGTGCTTGTTGGTGGAGCGGCGGTTTTCTACGTCTGTGGGTGGGATATCTGGCGCTGGAAAATTATCAGTATCGCTACGCTCGATTTATACCGTAATCTTTACCACAGCCATTACTCGAAGCCATCAACATACTCCTCTTCTAGGTACGCTGTATTGAGGGCAGAAAAACGCGATCAATCCGAGCCGCCTAGATCTACCTGGAATTTGACTTCGGGTCCCGCACCCACGTAATCGCACTGCGTTAGATCGATGAAACTCCAGAGCGGGGTCTACGGCGATGCCTCAAAGCCGTCGGCGAAGATTTCATCGGCCGAGCTTTCGATGTTCACGATGAAACTGCCGAAAATGACTAGCGCTGCCGCCTGCCGGCGTAAAACCGTAGATATTGCCCGGTCAATCGGCGATTTTGGCAGCAACAATGCCATCACCCTGATGAAGGGTAAGGCTGACAATATTCCCTGCCAGGTCGTTATTGAAAGTCAGTTCCACGCCGTGTCCATCAACCCGAAAGCGCTGCTGACTCACTGGGGAAACGCTCACCGGTTTCTCATCGCCGGTCATTTGCCCCATCAATTTGCCGTCGAGCAACGAGATTTTGAGTCGCTGCTGGTCACTCAGCGCGTAAGTGCCGACGTAGGATTTTAGAATTTCCTGAGAGACGCTAGGTGCACGCCACTGAGCTTTTAGGACAAGCAAATTTTTTGCGTAACGCTCAGCGCTGGTCGTATTTGATGCCTGATCAATAAGGTAATTCAAGGCCGCTTGCTGGGCGATATACAGTTCATCATTGGGCGGGCTGGAGATCTGCGGAATGACACCAACGCCTTCGAAGTCGGTTTTGGTGATTGGGTGAATACTCCTAGAAAAGGGGATGTAGGCCTGGAATCGGTCGCCTATTTCTCGGGTTGAACCACCGTGGGCACCGCCGCCAGAGGGTTGCCCCACAACGATAGCCCGGCCTAGATGTTTCAAGTTGTAGGCAAAGCCCTCAGCGGCAGAAAACGTGTGTTTGTTGATGAGAATGTAAACGGGAATATTGGGCAGTCGTCGACCGGGTAATTCGGCCAGGGTCCAATACGGCAAGGTCGTGTCGGTGCTGCGGAAATAGAAATCGTTGAGGTGGACCGGCTCGGGGCCGAAAAGGTAGCTGGCTAGATGTCGACCGACCCTGGGGCTGCCGCCACGATTGTTGCGTAAATCAAAGATCAATGTGTCGACATTGGCGACCATCGCCATGACTGCGTCTAGAGTGGGTTCAGCCTGTTCATAGAGCTGATCGAGGGAAAAGCTGGACGTCTTAATGAGGCCAATATTGCCCGGTAGGATCTTCGCGCCATCAATCCCGTAGTTACCCTCGCGGCCGCTGATGCGAGACATTTCAGTGCCGAGATTTGTACTGTCATTGGCGCTGGAGGGTGGCGTTGGCCAAAGCGCCAGGTGTTTGTCCTCGGTCAACTCACCCATGTCTGCGGTGACTTGATCGGCGAAAGATTTTTCACTGTCGAGTAAATCATAGGCACCGGATTGAATGTTGCTTCGCAGCATTTCTACCAGCGACTGGGCCACTTCTGGAAAAACGTAGTGATCTAGTAACAGGCCATTTAGCTCCTTGATTACGGCCAGGCGTTGAGCCGATGAGATCTCGTCTTGGGTGGCCTGCGCGTTAGCGCCCAACGGTGGCCAGAATCCCATCACAATGATCCAAAATCTCAACAGGTGCCGGAATCGTGCGGCTGGCCTGGGCGTGAATCTGCCGGCAATACAGCGGTGGACAGTATGGGTTGACATGCTCGCTTCCTCACAACGTCGCCTGGGCTAGATACTCAGGCTGTTAACTTTGAGGCAGCGTAAGGGCAAGTTAAGGGCTGGAAATAGAACAGATTTAGTCGGTTGGGTTTTTCACAGTCGACGATATCGGCCAGGGCGAAAACCTGTGATTTGTTTAAAAGTTCGGAGAAAGTGACTCTGATCGGCAAATCCACATTGCAACGCAACCTGAGTGAGGGACATTTTTGAGTCCTTGACTAACGACAGGCTGTGCTCAATTTTTAGTTTGCGTGCGTACTCTCCTAAGGTGCAATGGAAATGTCGTCGAAAAGATTTCGACAGCGTCACCGGATGAACATCTGCGGCAAGGGACAGCGCTGTGAGAGACACCGGCTCACTCCAATGATCGTGAAGATACTCAGTGGCGATGTTTAACCAGTCTGGGGGAAGGCGACTGGCTTTCTGGGGTTGGGACGCCAAATCCAGCAGTAACGTCGTCATTGAAGCCGGACTATCTGGGTCTGCCAGCATCAATTCGCGCTGCATTTTCAACAGCAAAAATTTCACGTCTCGATTGGTTTCCAACGCTCGACCCACCTCACCGTCAGACAAATCGAACTGTTGGTGAAACGTCTCTTCCAGCTCAACGTTAATACTGGTGCACAGAGGCGTCGCCGGGATCCACCGGTGGCGTTCCCCGGCGCGGTACAAGTACACGCTCTCGGCGGGCTTTACATTGCCCGACGCCCGAGATTCTGATGTGCCTGTGCCTTGAAAGACAAACGTGAGATGTAAGTTTTTGTGGTAATGCCAGTCGCAGTTACAGTGATCTTTTTGATACTGAGCGCTAGTTATGATGCCGCCGGCCACCTGTTGCTGCCGCCCTACTTGACCGGTGTAGTTGTTGCCAATCTGGGTCGTCATGGCTGGGTCCTTAACCGCACAGCATCTACTATCTCTCATTCGATGTCTGGGTGCGCCAGTCAAAGGTCACCGTGGCCGTTCGCCTTGGGCGATAAAAACGCCTAGCTGACCAGCGTTCAGTACGGTGTTTTCTCAATCGCAAATAACGTTAGGCCTGAGGCGCAGATTGCATCAATCAAAACAGAGCAATTTGCCCATTTATCATTGACTGATTGGTGCTCAATCTTTCGGAGCACTAGTTTCCTATTTGCGAACAAAGTTCATTAAACGCTGACTCTGACATAACTCCGTCAGTCTTCATGAGTCCGCCCTTGGTAGTACTGACGATAAAAAAAGCTGTGGATCCATTGGCGATTGTAACCGCAGGATCAATCATAGTTGGGCGACGCAGCCGCCAGTTAGCCCGGTCGAAGGAAACGTCTCGCGCAGCTACCGCGTCGCGACCGAGCTGGCCGGTAATTCTTTTTGCCAATTCTTGTGGCCCCAAATTTTCTCCAACAGAGTCCAGGGTCACTCCGTAAGACTCGCCTAACCCGAATCTATCAACAATGAATGACGACACAATGGTGGGTCGCACTAGATCAACTTTATCACTGGCAGTGCAGTCGCG
Organism: uncultured Gammaproteobacteria bacterium; assembly: GCA_964559945.1. GTDB lineage: Bacteria > Pseudomonadota > Gammaproteobacteria > Xanthomonadales > SZUA-38 > JANQOZ01. Next base: position 20,714 of record CAZLJY010000065.1, read on the forward strand.
AAATTCGCTATCGAGGGTAAGAACTATCGGCTGCCCATAGTGCGGTCTCCCGGATGCCGCGCCGGACATTTCACCTTCGATTGATACAGAACCAAACACTATCCGGTGCTTGTCGCTGTTCAGCCAGCCTTTGAAAACTGCTGATCGATCAATGCCTATGGTGGACGCATGGGCTAGACCTGAGGTGAGAAACGCGAGCAACAATATCTTCATGCTACCGCCTTAGTTGCATCTCGGATATGGGTTAGCGAAATTTCTGAAAAATTCGTCATCATTCGGATCCCAAACCCAATGCAGCCTACTTGGAAACTGTCTCTTAATGGTGCCCAATCGAATCACTCCACTGATGGAAAGCCCATGTGGCCTTGCAAGACTTGACCAGCGCTTTCGTGCAAGTTTATGAGTCTACAAGGCCCATCACTCAAAGCTATCACTGAAGATTTCATCTTCGATTGCGCCGAGGAAAAAAAAGCCCTCGACCGTGTTCGCGCTGATGGTGTTGTTTTGTGGGTTAACCACACTGTTCAGGAGCGTGAA
>CAZLJY010000066.1:0-21153 GCA_964559945.1 uncultured Gammaproteobacteria bacterium
GAACTTACCCGGCGCGTTGCAGGCTCTCACGCAACGCCATGGTTGTTTGGTCAACACTAAACGCCTGTGAGCAATAGTCCTCACAGGCGTTTTTTTCGATCGTTAGAACCCGCGTCGGGAAACCAGTAGTACCGCCAGGCAAAGAATGATCAGGGCAACCGGGCCGGGCCCTGGAACGGCCGTAGGATCCCCACCACCGCCGCCACCGCCACCGGTTGCCGGTGCGGTAAAGGTCACGCTCAAGCTTGGCACGGCTGTTGGGGTAAAGTTCTCCCGTGATTCAAAGCGCATGGCGGTTCGCGGTGCATCTTCCTCGCCAATAAGAATCCACCCATTGTTGACTTCCGACCCGCTAACCCAGGCGTTTACGTCGGCCTCGAGGCCGGTAAAATCGTAAGGTCCTAGCAAACTCAACACATTGGTGGTTGCACTGGCGCTAGCGATGAAATCGCCGCCTTCGTTGGCCCAAGAAGTGGTCCCAAAGATGCGCTCGCGCCAGGTGGCATCACCGGCGGTCGCGGGCGCGCCGGTGCCGCCCGGTGAGCCGGCATCCGAGGTGCCTTCGCCCCAGGCGCCAGTGACCCTATGGAGGTTAAAGGTACGGGAGCTGCTGCCTGGAGAGGCAAGGGACAGGGTTAGGGTTAAGGTTGCCTCGTTGATGGTGGATCCCGCCGGGATAGCGCTGAAATCAAACGCCAGAAGTGATCGACGATTATTTCCTTGATTGGTTTGTCCGCCATAAAGGTGGGGGCCAACGCCGTTGCTAAGGTCACTGCCGGGCTCTGAAAACAGGGCGGTGTCTTGGCTAGGTTCAAGGGTGATCGTGGTTTGTGCCCAGATGCTTAAGGGAAAAAACGCTAGGATCGCTGCCGCAACCGGGACTTTCATCGTTAACGCCATGACGGTTTCCTTGTAAGTTGTGGTTGGTATTCTAACGACGATGGGACGGATTACTACCGAAGCCTGGTGACCCTCGTCACAACTCTCACCGGAAGTTATGGGCCGCGTTCTGGTAATATTCGCGCCGGACCCGACCGGAGACCGTTTAGATGAGTCAAATGCCCCCATTGCCAGCACCGCTGGTTACACCGCAACAAAATTTGGTCGAATTCACCTTCAAGGCGTTCGTGCTTGGGGCCTTGTTGTCGATGCTCTTGGCCGCTGCCAACGCGTACATTGGACTGCTAGTCGGATTGACAGTGTCAGCCTCAATTCCAGCGGCCGCAGCATCCATGGGCCTGCTGCGCCTGTTCAAACGGTCGACCATTTTGGAAAACAATATGGTGCAGACCGCGGCATCGGCAGGCGAATCATTGGTGGCAGGCATTATCTTTACCATTCCGGCATTGGTGATGATGAATGCCTGGGCCGGTTACGAATACGGGCCGATGGTGGCGATTGCCGTTCTTGGCGGAATCCTTGGCGTGGCGTTCACCGTCCCCCTTCGCCGTGCGCTGATTGTCGAGGCTAGGCTGAAATTTCCCGAGGGTGTGGCCACCGCAGAAGTGCTGAAAACTGGCGGAATCGAAACTGACCGAAGCCAACCCCAGGATGCCTCCGACGACACCGCACGTAGCAGCTTCAAAATGCTGTTGCAGGCTGCGGGCATCGGTGTGCTGTTCAAATTGCTTGAATCCGGAGTCGGGCTATTGGCAGGGGGTATCGCCACCACGCGGGCCTGGTTGGGTGGCAGTTATTTATTCACCGGTGGAATTACCCTCAGTCCGGCGCTGGTGGGTGTGGGATATATCGTTGGATTAAACATCGCCATGCTGGTGTTTCTGGGTGGTGTAATTGGCACGCTGATTGGCGTGCCGCTGAACTGGGCCTTTAACTCCGAGGCAATCTTGTCGGCGGTGGGGATGGACCCTGGCACCCAGTGGTCGGAAATCTCTTCCAGCCAATGGGGAACCTTGGCAGGTCAGGCCTGGCAAGACTGTCGACGGATTGGGGTGGGTGCGATGATGGTGGGCGGTGTTTGGTCTCTCATCAGCCTGTTGGGGCCGTTGATGGCAGGTATTAAAGCGAGCCTCGCTGCCTACAAAACCACCACCGCTGGCGGTGCTGGGACAATCTTGCGGACCGAATTTGATACCCCGATTAACTACGTTGCCGCCGTTGCGGCTATCGCTGTCGTGCCGGTGTTTTTCGTTTTCTATTTGGCTCTTGGGGATTACCCCGACAAAATTCTCATTGCCAGCGTGATGACAGTGCTGATGTTGGTGTTTGGCTTTATCTTCGCATCGGTTGCTGGGTATATGGCAGGCCTTGTTGGAAGTTCCAATAATCCCATTTCCGGCGTCACTATCGCGACGGTCATTGTCTCGGCGCTCATCTTATTGCAGCTGATGGGCAACGAAGGACCGGCGGCATCCCTTGGGCCCATTGCCGTCATTTACCTGGCGGGATTGATCTGCTCCGCCGCCGCCATTGCCGGGGACAACATGCAGGACCTTAAGTGTGGTCATGTATTGGGCGCCACGCCTTGGCGTCAGCAGGTATTCCAGGTTGTGGGCGTGGTGGCTGCGGCGATGATTATCCCGTTTGTTCTGGGCGTGTTGGATCAAGGTTACGGGATTGGCAGACCCAGCCCGCTAAATCCCGATGCGCAAGCTTTGGCAGCTCCTCAAGCTGGTTTGATGCAGGCTTTGGCCAGTGGAATATTCGGTGCGGGAATCGAATGGAACTTCATATTCATGGGGTTTGGTTTGGCTGTGGTGTTGATTGTGCTCGACAAAATCCAGGAAAAACGCGGGTCAGATTTCCGCTTCCCGGTACTGGCCGTTGCTGTGGGGGTTTATCTTCCGCTGGGGCTGTCGGTACCCATATTTGTCGGCGGGTTGGTTGCCCATATTGTCGCTCGCAAAGCCCGTAATTTGACGGACGAGCAACGTAGCGCCGGGCAAGGAAAAGGCCTGTTGATCGCATCAGGTTTGATTACCGGTGAAGCGCTGATGGGCGTACTTGTGGCCGTTGTTGCGGCGTTTGTGATGCCTCTGCCGTTGGTCAGCGGATTTGGTCTTGCCGCGATCTTAGGCAGTGTCGCAATGATTTTGGTTGTGGTGTATCAATATCGACGTTCGTTGATGCAAAGCTAGAGCCGTTTGCTAGCAGACTAGCTCGCCACAGACGGCGTTTGATTGCCGACGTTGAGGGAGCCAATGGCTTGTTGATCACGGCCTGCTTAGGTTTGCATTTCGAGCCCTGCCGGGTCCAATAGTGGCGTTGTTTCGTGCTATTGTCCTTATACCGGGGTCAAATTTGCTCTTCAGATGAGTCGGTACAGACTTGCAGGGGGGCAGGGACAGTCAGCATGAAGTATGCGTGGTTTGCTGCGTTTATCTTGATCAGCAGCGCGTCGGCCGAAGTCAATCTTGAGGCTGGGGAGGGCGATTACTTCCTATCGAGATCCTTGCAGTATGTGGCCGTTGACGTCAGCCTGACTCGTGATGATGTTTTGGCACTGCCCGCCACCGAATTTCAATCCCTTCCGTCCAGCAATACCTTTGGCTTCAGTCCTGATGCCCACTGGCTTACCGGCGAAATATTCAATAACACACACCCCGACAGCCAATGGGTGTTGATGTTGGAATCCTCGCTGCTTGATTACGTGGATCTATACGTGGAGAACGAGGAAGGCCAAGTGCTTCGCCACCGCAGTGGCGACCGCGAACCGTTCAGTCGGCGCTATCTGAATCATCGTTTTTTCTCCTTCCCGGTAACCATTGAACCAGGTCAGAGAGTGAAAATTGCGCTACGCATAGCCAGTGAAAGCACCCTTCAAGTCCCGATCCGACTAATGACACCAACGGCGGTGGCTGACCGCAATTACAAGGGACAATGGGGACTGGGATTGCTGTACGGGGTCTTGTTGGCGTTAGTTACCTATAACCTGTTGTTGTTTCTGTCCCTGCGAGATCTGACCTATCTTTACTATGTTATTTACGTGGTGGCATTTATGTCGCTGCAGCTTTGTCTTAACGGATTGAGTTTTCAATTTTTCTGGCCCCAAGACCCGACCGTTGCCAATCGCGCGTTGTTGTTGGCGCTGCCGTTGGCGCAGATGGCGATGCTGCAGTTTTGTCGAAGTTTTTTAAGCCTTAAACAATCTGCGCCAAGGCTAGATGCCCTTTGTCTTGCCTTGATGGCTGTAATGGCGTTAACCGCTGTCACCGCGTTTTTCGTTTCCTACGGCGCCGTGGTCCGGATCGCTACTGCCTTCGTGTTTCTTTCCGCCATTGTCGTTTTCGCCAGCGCTATTGTCGCATTTCGTCGCGGTTACAAACCTGCTCGCTATTTTTTGATTGCCTGGACTTTGGTGATTTTGGGTATGTTGGCTTACGCCGGGGTATCGTTTGGTTTGTTACCGAAAGTGTTTCTTACCACCTACGGGATGCAGATTGGGTCTGCGACGGAAATGGTTTTGTTGTCGTTTGCGCTGGCCTACCGCATGCGCGTGGTGTTAGAGGAAAACCAGCGCATTGAATTTGAAGCGAGGACCCAGATGGAGCAGCGGGTAACCGAACGCACCGGTGAGTTGAATGACGCGCTGACTCGATTGGAGATTGCCAATAAGGTCTTGGAAGAGTCCAGCCAGCGGGACGGCCTGACCGGAGTTTACAACCGTCGCCATCTGGATTTGTCCCTCACTAAACTATGGGCAGAGGCAATCGATAAGGGGCGTTCTCTAGGACTGATCGTGTTGGATTTGGATCGCTTCAAACAGGTCAATGACCAACGAGGTCACATGGCCGGGGATGATTGTCTGCGTCAGGTTGCTGAGGTGATGGTTGCGGCCTTGGCAGACTACCAAAACGTATTGGCACGCTTTGGCGGCGAAGAATTTTTTGTGTTGCTGCCGGAAATTGATTCAACCGACATACTGGCGTTGGCTGAGAGCTTGCGCGAGGAAATTGAACACATGGAAGTGGTTAGCGAGGACCAGTCATTTTCGGTCACCGCGAGTATTGGCGTTGCTAGCCTTCTACCCGGACAAGGACGCACCTATCGTGACTTGGTTCGCGCCGCCGATAAAGCGATGTACGAAGCGAAAAACCTGGGGCGCAATCGGGTTGTGGCCGGCGGTGATCTTGCAAGTTCGCAATAGCTATCTCGGTTGAGTTGCGCGAATGACGCGAAACGATCGGTTACCCGCAATTTCTTCTACCTGCGTAAAGCGCTGAGCGAGGCGGCTGGGGTAGTCGAGAAAACGGTTTGCGACTAGCCACAATTCACCATCGCTGGCCATTACCCTTGCCGCATCGTCGAGCATTTTGTGGGTGACCGATAGATCCTGATTGACACCTTGGTGAAACGGCGGGTTGCTGATAATCCAGCGGTACGGGCCAGGTTGCTCTGCAATACCGTTGGCGCCAAGGACGGTCCCTTCAAGGCCGTTTTCGGTCAGGGTTTTAGCGCAAGAACGCACCGCCAGCAAATCCACGTCCACAGCGGTGACCGTAGCGCCGCGGCGGGCAGCGGCGGCGCTGAGGACGCCACAACCACAGCCAAAGTCCAAGCAGTGTCCTGGCATTTCTGCTGGCAGGTGATCTAGCAGCAAGGCGCTGGCATCATCCAGACGGCCATGGGAAAACACACCGGGTAAACTGAACAACGTGAGCGTGCCGCTATCATGGTGTTGCCAGTAACTTTCCTCATCAAAGCTCTGAGGCTGCAATGGTTGGTGGGCTTCAAACAGCATGCAGTGACGAGCCGCATCAACTTTTTTGCAGTAAGCGAATTGTTGACCCAGGTGTTTGCCGGCGGACGCAATGCCGGCTTTTTTTGCGCCCACAAGCCACAACTTTCCCTCTGGCGTGAGGCTAGCTCCCGCCAGATCCAGCAGCATCTGCCAGCGCGCTTTGGACTTGGGTAAATAGACCACAACATGATCACACTGGCTTGGGGTCAGTTCGTCGATCACCTCCAGGTGGGCTGACATCTGCTGAGCATCGGCGTGATTCAACACGATGGCGCGCTGGGCGGAAAAGACTTGCCAGAACCCATCCGCTGGCGGGTTGATCCAAAGGCGCTCGACGTTCGCCGGTAACGCCTTTTGCTGGCGTAGCAGGAGTTCAGATTCAGCGTTCAGACGGCAACCTCAGCAAACAGGTCGTAATCGTCTGCGCCGGTAATGTTGACGCGAAGAAAGCTGCCAGGGCGAAGTTTTCCTGGGTCGGCAATGTGCACAACACCATCAATTTCCGGTGCATCGGAGTAGCTGCGGGCGATGGCGCCTTTGTTGGTGATTTCATCCACCAACACCTCCTCAGTATTACCCACTCGAGCCTTGAGTTTGGCGCTGCTGATGTCCCTGGCTACCGCCATAAAGCGTTCATAGCGTTCCTGTTTAACGTCCTCCGGCAATGCCCCCTCTAATGCGTTAGCGCGCGCCCCATCAACAGGGCTGTATTGAAAACATCCCACACGATCGAGCTGAGCGGATTGGATGAATTCCAACAGGGTTTGAAACTGGGCTTCGGTTTCGCCGGGAAAGCCGACAATGAAGGTGCTGCGAACGGCGATTTCTGGACAGATTTCTCGCCACCGAGCAAGCCGTTCCAGGGTGTTGTGTGCGGCCGCGGGCCTGCGCATGGCCTTAAGAACTTCCGGGCTGCCGTGCTGCAAGGGTACATCCAGATAAGGCAAAATTTTCCCTTCAGCCATAAGCGGGATGATGCGATCCACGTGAGGGTAAGGGTAGACGTAATGCAGACGGACCCAGATGCCAATCTCTCCCAGGGCCTTACACAAGTCTTCCAGATTGCTGCGCCAGGTTTGGCCGGCGAAGGTGTTTTCAGCGTACTTGATATCCACCCCGTAAGCGCTGGTATCCTGGGCGATCACCAGCAACTCCCTGACGCCGGCTGCGCTTAGTCGGCGCGCCTCCGCCAGCACGTCACTGATGGGGCGGCTCACCAAACGGCCGCGCATATCAGGGATGATGCAAAAGCTACATTTGTGATTGCAGCCCTCAGAAATTTTTAAGTAGGCGTAATGGCGAGGCGTGAGTTTGATGCCTTGCTTGGGCACTAGGGCCTCGAACGGCAGCTCCGCTGGCGGCGACAGATGCTCATGCACTGACTTCACTACCGCGTCGTATTGCTGGGGTCCACTGATGTCCAACACTTTGGGATGTACATCAAGGATCTCTTGTTCATTGGCACCCATGCAGCCGGTCACCAATACCCGGCCATTTTCCTCCAAGGCCTCACCGATGGTCTCCAGTGACTCGGCTTTGGCGCTATCGATAAAGCCACAGGTGTTCACTACCACCAGATCAGCTTGCTGGTAGTCGGGAACGATTTGGTAACCATCGATTCTAAGTTGGGTAAGGATGCGTTCGGAATCCACCAGCGCTTTGGGACATCCCAGGCTGACGAACCCTACGCGGGCGGAATTATCTTGGCTCATGCCCCATTATCCCTGAATCAGCTCTGGGTTACTCTATGCAAATGTCAGTACTAACGCTTTTTCGCTCAAATAGTTGTCTGCACGCGGTCGTTGTTGTCTTTTCGCTAGCTCTCGCCGGGCCCGGATTGGCGAAAACCGCTGATGACACACCACTACTGGACTTACTGGAAGGGGAGCTCACGCGCTACATGCAGACCCTGTCAGCGGGCGATCCGGCGGGGTATTTTTTGGCCTATCGGGTGGCAGATATTACCAGTCACTCCCTAAGCGCGAGCTTTGGCGCCCTTGAACGTGACTCCCAGCAACGCTGGCGGCGACTGTATGTGGAGGCTCGGGTGGGTGACTACGAACGGGACAATACCCATGTCCTTCGCAGTGACGGTATCCGAGGCGGGGTGAACTACCGCAATAACTGGCAGACCTTGCCGTTGGACAACGACCCCCAGGCGTTGCGGGAGCTCATTTGGCAGTCAACCGACCGGGTCTACCAGCAGGCCTTGGATCACATGGCCAAAGTCACCAGTAATTTGACCGTGAAGGTGACCGAAGAAGACACCTCAGCCGATTTCTCCCAAGAACAGCCCGTGGAGTTTATCCAAGCTGAACCTGAAGCAGAGTTTCCTGCTTGGCTGTGGCCTGACCGGCTGCGCAAGTATTCCCAGCGCTTTTCCAGCAATGCCGACTTACTGGTTGGGCAGGTCAGCCTGACACAGACCCGCACGCTGCAGCACCTGGTGAATAGTGAAGGCACTCGGTTACGCCAGGGTAAGACCCTGTTTCGACTGACCCTGCAAGTGATGGTGAAAGCGGAAGACGGCATGGAGATGCCACTGAGTCGCACGCTGCTCGCGTCCACCGTAGACCAATTGCCGGACGATGCTGCTGTGATGGCGGAGATTGATACCTTGCTCAGCCAGGCTGAGGCGCTGAAAACAGCGCCGCTAGTGACAGCATACTCTGGCCCTGTGTTGTTAGAAGGTCGCGCCAGCGCCGTATTTTTTCACGAACTGTTGGGGCACCGGGTGGAAGGCCACAGGTTGCGCCAGGAAGAAAGCGCACAGACCCTAAAACGCAAGCTCGGTGAATCCATCTTGCCGGCTGGGTTTAACGTCTTTTTTGATCCAACCCGCAAGGCGTTCAACGGTGAGACCTTGCTCGGCAGTTACGAGGTGGACGATGAGGGTGTGCGAGGGCAACGAGTGGATGTGGTTAAAGATGGCGTATTAAGCGATTTTTTGATGTCTCGAATCCCCATTGAAGGCTTCGCCAAATCCAATGGCCACGGTCGAGCGCAGTCCCTCAGTGGGCGCTCACCCGTGGCGCGTCAATCCAATTTATTTGTTGAGGTGGAAAAACCGCTATCGCCGGCCGAGCTGAAGACGCAGTTTTTGGCCTCCGTAGAAGCATCAGACAAGGGTTATGGTTTAGTGATACGCGATGCCACAGGCGGCTTCACCACCACCAATCGGCAAAACCCCAATGCCCTGAAAGTGGTACCGACCTTGTTGTACAAGGTGTATCCCGATGGCCGGGAAGAATTGGCCCGAGGGGTGGATGTTATTGGAACGCCGTTACTGACCCTCAGCCATATTCAAGCCGGAGCCAATGACCCCCAGGTGTTCCATGGCTGGTGCGGGGCGGAATCGGGTTTTGTGCCGGTGTCCCTCGTGGCGCCAACCGTGTTGCTGGACCGCTTGGAGGTGCAGCGCAAATCCCGCTCACAAACCCGCCCACCCATATTGCCAAACCCGGTGCCGGAGGATGGGCCATGACCACATCAAACCACGCTAGGGTTTGGACCAAAGGACTATTGGTTATCGCCCTGTTTTTGGGGCCGCTTAGCTATGGCTCCGCTCAGAGCCAACAAGACCCATCCACCGACTTACTCACATCCGCTATGGCCGATGAACTGCAGCGCAGCATGGAAGCGCTCAAGTTGGGCGACGAACCGCTGCCTTATTACGTGGAATACCGCTTGGAGGACCACAACACGCTCCTGCTAAAAGCCACCTTGGGTAGTGTGGCCAACGAAATCAGCAGTCACTATCGTACCGGTCACGTGCAGGTGCGAGTGGGTGACTATGCGCTGGACTCCTCGCTGGTAACGCGCTTCGGTAACGGCGGATCGGCTCTGCATCGGTACTACGCACCAAACAACTTTCGCCTGCCGCTAGATAACAACTACCAAGCTGTGCGCCGGTCCTTTTGGTTGGCCACGGATCTGGCTTACAAGCGGGCCTTGGAAGACTATGCAGTCAAACTGGCCGACAAACAGGCCATGACTGACCGCGACGGTTTGGTGGACTTTTACCCCGCGCCCAAGGTCTCCTTGCAAGAACTGACAGCCCAGCCGGCCATTGAGCCTGCCCAAGCGCGTCAGTTAACCGAAGCCTTGTCTAAAGTGCTGGCGGAATTTCCGCAACTGTATGAGTCCACGGTGTGGTTTCAGGTGCAGTATCGGGATATTCGTTATCTCAACTCGGAGGGAAGCACCTTTCGCCGCCAAGTTCCGGACATCACCATCGGTGCCATTGCCAGAACCCAGGCTGAGGACGGCGCGATCCTGTGGGATTTTGACCAAGTCCGAGTGCGAAATGTTGACGATTTGCCGGGCCAAGATGAGCTGGCGATGCAGCTGTCTGCCCTGGGCCAACGCTTGACCGAGGCCCGTTCAGCCAGTCGGCTGGATCAATACGTGGGGCCGGTGCTATTTGAAGGGCAGGCCGCTGCCATTTTGTTTGCCAATATGTTTGCCTCCCAACTGCAGTCGGTGCCTAGGATGGTGGCCTCTGAGCCCAACATGCAGCCTTGGGTGGCGGATCTGCAGGCACGCCAGCAACGGTTTGGCCGCAAGTTGGGTTCCCGGGTGCTGCCCAGGGGGGCGTCTTTAGTGGATGACCCAACCCTTGACCGATTTAACTCACTGCCGCTGATTGGGCGCTACCGGGTCGATGACGAAGGGGTGGTGGGGGAGAGAAAAACCCTGGTGCAAGACGGACGCCTGAAACAAATCCTTTCCAGCCGGATACCGATGTATGGCACCACCCAAAGCACGGGTAATAGTCGAGGCGGCTTTCCCATGCCCGGCAACCTTGTGTTGACCAGCGATGTGGCGGCCAACGCTGCTGAGCGCGCCCAGTTACTGGAAGAGCTGCGTATCGATGCGGGTACCGATTACGTTGTGATCGTGGAAAAACTCGCCGACCCCCAGGCCCAACGTCAGCTGCAGTCCATGCAAAGTGTGGCGATGTTTAATTACGGCGAGCGTTTGCCCGAGGCTCTAGTAGCCTGGCGGCAATATCCCGATGGCCGCAGGGAACGCATACGAAACCTCAATATCGAACGGTTTGCTGTGCGGGAATTTCGCCGGTTGGAGGCCATCGGCGATGATCACTATGTCCACTCCATGACCCCGGCATTTCCCAGCGGCGGCTATTTCCTGGCCGGTGTCCGCGGCCGCCTGGAGCCAAGCAGCTATGTGGTGCCAAGCCTGTTGTTTGAAGAATTGGCGATCGCTGATAGCAAAACTATGGATCGCCGCCCACCAGTGTTACCGCGGCCCCCGTCACCTTAACGGGGTCCCGCGTCCAAAAAACCCTCACCCAAACTCTTTCTAACCCCCTCATCCAGGACCTAATTGGGAGACAGTCAAAAGGCGACCTATAGCCCTTTTGGCACTTCCCGAAAAATAATTGCATGCCCGCCGATAAATAGGTGTAACCAATCCAATTCTCGTAACGTCTAAGGGTTCAAAGCATGCAAAAGGGGACGCCTGCCAGCGTGGCCTTTGCCTGTCGTTAAGCCACGCAAGCTGAGGAGGTACAGTGTCGCAGGCCCTTGAAACACCCAATGCCCAACCCGGGCTAAAAATTGCTGACACATCCGCCCAGGATGTGACGGTAGCCGCGAAAAATCCGTTGCAGCGCTGGCTGTTGCCCGGCATTGCCCTGTTGGTGTTGTTAGCGATCGCCTGGTGGGCCTATCCCATGGTTCAACGTTGGGCTGGGTCCAGTGTGTCTGTGCCACTGGATCGATTGCGCGTAGCCACCGTTAGCCGAGGCAATTTGGTGCGGGATGTCTCAGTACAAGGCCAGGTGGTGGCGGCGGTAAGCCCAACGGTGTTTGCCCCGGCCGACGGCACCATTACCCTGCTGACCGAAGCCGGCGCTAGTGTGGAAAAAGATCAGGTGCTGGCGCGACTGGATAGCCCGGAACTGACCAATCGTCTGCAGCAAGAGCAGGCGAACTTGCAGCGTCTGGATGTGGCATTACAGCGCCAACGTATCGAGAGCCGGCAAAAGTCGCTAGATAACCAACGGGTGGTTGATCTGGCATCGGTGACCCTTGAGGCCGCTGATCGAGAAAAGCGTCGAGCTGATGCGGGATTTAACATTTCCTCTATCTCGGCCATCGATTTTGAAAAGGCCAAAGACGACCTTCGTAACGCCGAGCTATCCCATACCCATGCGGTGGCCAATGCGGCGCTGGACGAGGAACGTTTAGCCTTTGAACTGCAAACCCGCGAGCTTGAACTGGAAGGTCAGAAATTGCTGGTGGCCGATTTGGCTCGACAGGTTGACGACCTTGCGCTGATTTCCCCGGTGACCGGCGTGGTGGGCAACTTGCTGGTGGAACAAAAGGCGGCGGTGGCCCGCAACATCGGCGTGCTGACGGTTGTGGATTTGACCGTGTTCGAAGTGGAAGCCCAGGTGCCTGAGAGCTACGCCGATGACGTCGGCCTTGGCATGGTGGCAGAAATTAATGTGGGCAATGAAACCTGGCCTGCCCAGGTGGTGGCGGTATCGCCTGAGATTGTTGCCAATCAGGTGACTACCCGTCTGCGTTTTTCCGGCGATCGCTCGCCGTCGGTTCGCCAGAACCAACGCCTGACCACCCGTATTTTGTTAGAGGAGCGGCCTGACGTTCTTACGCTTCGCCGTGGCCAATTCCTGGACACCGGCGGTGGCCGCATCGCCTATGTGTTGGGTGAAGATTTTGTCGCCAGGCGGCGCGCGATTGAGGTCGGCGCTCGGTCGTTAAGCGATGTAGAAATTGTGTCTGGCCTTGAGCCCGGCGAGCAGGTGGTGGTGTCGAGTATTGATGCCTTCCGCAGCGCTGAATCTGTTCTTGTTACCCGTTAACTGACTCCTGGAGAAAACCATGCTGAGCATGCAGAACGTTGCCAAAATTTATCGCACTGACACGGTTGAGACTCACGCTTTGCGAGAGTTTTCCATGGATGTTGGGGAAGGGGAGTTTGTAGCGGTCACCGGGCCTTCGGGGTCGGGAAAAACAACGTTTCTCAATATCGCCGGACTGCTCGAAACCTTTGATAACGGGACCTATAGTTTGGACGGCAAAGATGTCTCCGGACTGAACGATGCCCATCGTTCCAATGTGCGCAACGAGAAAATTGGCTTTATTTTTCAAAGCTTCAATTTGATCCCCGACTTAAACGTGTTTGATAACGTGGATGTGCCGCTGCGCTACCGCGGATTTAAAGGAGCAGACCGGCGACGGCGGATTGAAGGGGTGCTGGAAACTGTGGGCCTTGGATCGCGCTCAAAACACCTTCCTTCACAGCTGTCGGGCGGCCAGCAGCAGCGTGTTGCTATCGCAAGAGCGCTGGCGGGTCAGCCTCGGTTTTTGTTGGCAGACGAACCCACGGGAAACCTCGATTCTCAAATGGCCGCCAGCGTTATGGCCCTTCTTACCGAGATTAATCAAACCGGCACCACGATAATTATGGTGACCCATGACCCGTCGCTGGCTCAGCAGGCCACCCGCAACATCTTTGTTCGTGATGGCCAGGTCAGTGAGGACAATCAGCTGCAGCCACTTCCTGACGCGGCAACGGCGTAAGGCGATGTTTCAGTATTACATCAAGCTGGGGTGGCTGAGCATCCTACGCAATCCGGTGTTGAGTCTGCTGATGGTGATGGCCATTGCGCTGGGGATTGGTGCCTGTATGACCGTGCTGACAGTGAACTACATGATGTCCAGCAATCCGATTCCCCATAAATCCGATCAACTGTTTCATGTTCAAGTTGATAGCTGGGACGCCAACGGGTTTGAAGAGGGCGACGACCCGGTAAATCAGATGACCTACTTGGACGCGACGGCCTTAATGAAGGCCAAAAAGGCGTTCAGGCAGACAGCCAGTGCTAGGACCGGCTTAGTGCTGGAACCCGATAAAGAAGACGAACGACCGTTTTTGGTGGACGTTCGCACCACGCATGCCGATTTTTTTCCTATGTTTGATCTGCCCTTTCAATACGGCTCCGGTTGGGATTCATCGGCCGACGATGCACTGGAGCAGGTGGTGGTGCTAAGCCGGGAAATTAATGAGCGGGTGTTTGGCGGGGAAGATTCCGTGGGGCGTCGGCTCACACTCAGCGGGGTCAATTATCGGGTGGTAGGGGTCGTGGATACCTGGAGCCCGATCCTGAAGTTTTACGACGTGACCAACGGCGCATTTAACGAGCCCGAGGATCTCTACATTCCCTTCAGCCTGATGGTCGCCAACGAGATGACCCGCAACGGCAATACCAATTGTTGGAAAGAGCCCGAGATGGAAGGTTATGAGGGGTTTCTGGCCGGCGAGTGCGTCTGGATTCAGTTTTGGGCGGAACTGCGCAGCAACGCAGAAAAAGATGAGTACATGACCTTCCTCAACGCTTATGCCGAACAGCAAAAAGCCCTTGGCCGGTTTCCCCGACCGTTAAACAACCGCTTAAACAATGTCATGGAGTGGATGGAAGACCAGGAAGTGGTGGAAGAAGACGCCCGGGTAATGATGTGGCTGGCGCTGCTATTTCTGTTGGTGTGTTTGCTTAACACCATTGGTTTGCTGTTGGCCAAGTTCCTAGGTAAGTCCGGCGATATTGGACTGCGCCGCGCCCTGGGCGCCACCAAAGGCACGCTGTTTACCCAGCATTTGATTGAATCGGGAATGATTGGCTTAGCCGGCGGTCTGGTGGGGCTGTTGTTTACCTGGCTTGGACTGCAAGGGGTACAAAAACTGTTCGGTGAATTTATTCAGAACTTCACCAGCTTAGATTGGGTAATGATGGTGACCGCATTAGGTTTAGCCATTGTTTCTGCCCTGCTAGCAGGCCTTTATCCCACCTGGCGAGCCTGCAATATTGCGCCCGCCAGTCAGCTTAAAACTCAATAGGGGGCGAAGACAGAGATGGAATTTGGACCGATCTGGCGCGCGATGACGCGCAACAAAACCGGCGCAATCTTAATTGCTCTGCAAATCGCAGTCACCATGGCCATTATGGTGAACGCCATCGCCATTATTCAGGAGCGCAGCCGGCTGATGGCGCGCCCCAGCGGCGTGGACGAACCCAATATCTTTTTTCTCAGCAGTATTGGCTTTGGTGAGGGCTTTAACGAACGCTTGGCCATCACCGAAGACCTGGAGGCTATTCGCAACACCCCTGGGGTGGTGAACGCGATGCAATCCAATTCCGTTCCGCTGTCCGGTGGTGGTTGGTCCATGGGGCTGCAGACCGAAACCGGTGACGATGTCGAGGCGACCGGCGTTGCCCTGTACTTCGTGGATGAACATGGCTTGGATACTCTGGGGGTTGAGCTGTTGGCCGGCGAGAACTTTAGCGTCGGCGATATGAATTGGCGGGAGCGCCAAGCCAATGAATGGCCGGACAAGGTGCTGATTACCAAAGCCATGGCGGAGACGCTGTTTCCCGATGACTTTATGCTGGCCGTGGGCAGTACGGTGTTTATCAATGGCGATGAGCCCATGACCGTAATTGGATTAGTGAAACAGCTACAAGCACCGTGGAACGGCTGGAACGGCGTTGAGCGGGTGATGCTAGTGCCCAGTCATACGTTGTTTGGCTCCACTCGTTACATCATCCGCACTGAACCCGGGCAGCGAGATCGGCTGATGCCGGAAATTGAGGAGATGCTGGCGGACCGCAATCGCGATCGCATTATCCGCGGCACACTGTCCATGGAAGAAAATCGCCAGCGCAGTTACGTCGGTGATCGGGGTATGGTGCGAATGCTGACCTTTATCGTGACTTTGCTCACCGTCATTACCGGTTTAGGCATTGTGGGTTTGGCCAGCTTTAACGTTAGCCGACGCACCCGGCAGATCGGCACGCGCCGCGCACTGGGCGCCACCAAGAGCGCGATCTTGCGCTACTTCATGACCGAGAACTTGATGATCAGCCTGATTGGCGTGGCGCTTGGAGGCGCCTTAGCCGTGGGACTGAACATGTGGATGGTGGACGAGTTTGGTCTGTCGCCGCTTAAATGGGTGCTTGTACCCAGTGCTATGGCTTTGTTGCTGATCGTAGGTCAGGTGGCGGTGTTAGGCCCGGCCCGGCGAGCGGCGTCGGTGCCGCCGGCGGTGGCGACGCGCAACGTGTAACGGTTTATTCAAAGCCGTCGGCAAACACCACGGGTATTGGGGATAACGCCAAAATAGGTGTCAACGCCTGCCAGGACCGGCAATCTTCGGCAGGCGTGCAATCTTCAATCACAAACGCTCGCATGATGACGCTGCCGCTGGTGGGTGGGTTCCACAAGAACACCAGTTCAGCCTGATCTTTCACGGTGGCCTGGGTGTGGGAGATCGCCCATTGGCCGCAGTTGGCGGGCGCTGGAATAAATTGAAACTCGCCGCCAGCCGGAAGCTCAAATTGACCAGCGCCAACGCCTGCGCCGGATAGGGCCCATATCAATACCCCGCGAGCCATGCGCAGTGGATCTTCGTTGCGCAGGTGCACCACCGAGGGGCGACCGGCCCGATAACCATTGCCATCCACACTTAATGTCCAGCCCGTAGGTGGCGGGCTGACCAAGGTGGTGGCCATTTCTCGAAGCGGTAGTGTATTGACCTGGCAAATAGGTGATCCCTGGGAGAACGCGCTTGCCTGACTGACAGGCAGTAACGCGCCCAGCATCATTAGAGCGGCCCACATATAGCGATGCCTTGTTGCGCGCTTAAGCGACCTGGAAAGAGCAAAAGTCATGCTGACGTTTTATCAGTCAAGCCACCTCCAGTGGTTAAAGTTACGTAAAATGGGGCCCAATAGGGGCCTTTAGGCCCAAAGTAAGTGTGACGCAGTGCACGAATTTGGCTGTCAAGCCTTTTACCGCTGATCATCTAAGGCTAGCGTCTGCCCCATCGACGGTTAAGGACCTTCGCTGATGATCAGGTTTCAGAACGACTTGTCCCCCCCAATTGCCATTCCCGCCTTGCTGTTAGGTATGGTCTTGGGCTTTTCTTCCGCAAGCGCTGCGGACGTAACAAAAAGCGTATCTCAAAAAGGTGTATCTCAGGACCTGATTTTCGCTTCTGACTTTGAGGGTTCCGGTGACTTTGAGCTTACCTCAGAACAAGCGGCCCGCTTTCTTACTCAAGCCACTTTTGGTCCAACGCTTGAGGAAATTGATCGTCTGCGTGCCATGGGCATCGATGCTTGGCTCACCGAGCAAAACCAGCAACCGGTGTCTCACCAGCTGCCCTTCTTGGATAACCTGATTCAGCAGTTCATCAACGCCGGGCAGTCGATTGAAGTTTGGCAAGATAAACGGCAGGAAATTTGGTGGCGCAATGTGTTGCAGGAGCCAGACCAGCTGCGCCAGCGAATGGCGTTTGCTCTGTCGCAAATTCTGGTAGTCAGTGATCAGAACGGCGCCCTGGAAGGCAATCCCACAACCTTGGCCCATTTCTACGACATGCTGGCCGACAATGCGTTCGGAAACTATCGTGACTTGCTGCTGCAAACCACCTTACATCCGTCCATGGGTCACTACCTGTCGATGTTTAAAAACCGACGCCCGGATGAAGTGTTGAACATTCGCCCGGACGAAAACTACGCCCGTGAAATTATGCAGCTGTTCAGTGTCGGCCTGATTGAGCTCAACACCGATGGCACAGCAGTGGATGGTGACCCGGGAACCCCCGGCGTTCAGACGGTGCCATCCTACGACCAAGACACCATACGTGGATTTGCTCACGTGTTTACCGGCTGGAGCTTTTCCACCTGCGATGAGATTCGTCCTGAAAACAACGACGAAGGATTTAACTGGTGGGCTTGGGAGTATTGTGGAGCAGGGGAGGAAAACCAGGACTGGCGAATTCAAGCAGGGTGGCGAACGCCTCTTAGGCCCTGGGATGAAGGCAGTGATTTAGGTGAGGTGTATCACGCCGTCGACGACACCAAGCAGCTGTTGGACTACCCCGGTGTTTCTTTGTCTGGCGGCGTATTACCTGCGGGTGGAACGGCCAGAAGCAATATGGAAGCCGCCATTGATAACGTATTCAACCATCCAAACGTTGGCCCGTTCTTGGCCCGTCGATTGATTCAGCGCCTGACCACTAGCAATCCAACTCCCGCTTATGTAGGTAGAGTGGCCGCAGTGTTCAATAACAACGGTAGCGGCGTTCGCGGCGATTTGGGTGCGGTGGCCCGGGCAATTTTGACTGACCCAGAAGCCCGAGACCCACAACAAGCTCCCAGTCATTTTGGCAAGCTGCGCGAACCGCTGCTTCGGGTGAGTCAACTGTGGCGAGCGCTTAACGGACGTTCAAGTGACGGAAGAATTCGAGAAGGCTGGCCGGACAACTACGGCGCTCAAGCTGTCCAGCGTTCACCCACTGTGTTCAACTTTTTCTTGCCTGATTACCAGCTCCCCGGTGAACTGCGAGATGCCGGGTTGTTTGCGCCAGAGTTTCAAATTACTACCGACACTTACCTGCTCAGGATGACCAATACCCTGGCTGGCAAAGTGTATTGGGAATACCAAGGCAACAACAATATTTTGAGCTATGACCCGGTTGCCGTGAGCTTAGAGCGCGAATTGGCCATGGCGGAAAACGCCCCTCAGCTGATCGCCCACATTAATCTGCTGTTTATGTCCGGCCAGATGTCGTCAGCGATGGTTAACCTGTTGGTCGATCATGTGGAATCCATTGGTGTGGATTCCTGGGAGGGCTGGGCCATGGAGCGGGTTCAAGACGCTCTGTGGCTAACGCTGACATCCCCTGAATATGTGGTGGAGAAATAATCATGGCGGCTAAACATCGACGCGAGTTTCTACGTAAGTCACTCTGTGCAGTAGCGGGCAGTGCAGCATTCACCTCGGTAATGGGCAAAATGCAGCTTAGTGCCGGCGCAAGCCAGAAAATGCTGAAAGGTGCCGGCAACAACTACCGGGCTATGGTGTGCCTGGACCTTTCAGGCGGCAATGATTGCTTCAACACTATTGTGCCAACCGACACCGGAAACTATGGCACTTATGCGGCAACCCGATCCAACTTGGCGGTGCCTCAGAACCAATTGCTGCAACTAACTGGCGCCAACTACGGCCTGCATCCGGCGATGGCCGGCACCCAGGAGATGTTTAATCGGGGTATGGCGGCCATTGTTGGCAATGTGGGTCCGCTGGTGCGGCCGCTCGATAAGCAACTGTATGAGCAGCCAGGCACGCTACTGCCGCCGCAGCTTTTTTCCCATTCCGATCAAGCGGTGCAATGGCAATCCCCCCGCGCTGATTCCCAGATTCGGCGTGGTTGGGGTGGACGCCTGGCTGACATTTTTGCCGCCAGCAATGCCAATCCTGTGTTGTCCATGAACGTGTCTATGGACGGAGAAAACGTGTTTCAGGCCGGCGATTTAGTGTCGCCGTATTTTATGTCCACCGATGGTGTTGAAGATATCTCCACCATCCAGACCGGTGCGCCGAACTGTGAAGACGGCGGCCAGGGCTGGAACCGCCGTCGCTGTCTGACGTTTAACGCCCTTCGCGATATGAACCACGACCATCCCTTTGAGCGTGCCTATGCCGGCCTATTGCGCGGTACCATGGCCACCTCTGCCCAGGTTCGAGAAGCCATAGCGCTTTACCCTGAAAGTGCGGCGGTGTTTAGACCCTTTTGGGAACGCAATGGCTTAGCGTGGACACCGGATAACTTGGCAGAACTGCCTTCGCTGGCTCGGCAATTGCTGATGATTGCCCGAGTGATTCAGGCCCGGGGCGACCTGCAGATGAGCAGGCAACTGTTCTATGCCCGTATTGGCAGTTTTGATACCCACGGTTCGCAGCTGGTTGATCACCCACCGTTGCTAGCGGATTTATCGGCATCGGTGGCCGCGTTTTACGATGTGCTAGAAGACCCAGCATTCGCTCTATCTAACGATGTAACGGCCTTTACCGTATCGGAGTTCGGCAGAACCCTCACCATCAACGGTGATGGCACTGACCATGGCTGGGGCGGCCATCATATGGTATTTGGCGGCGCGGTTAATGGCGGGCAGATTTACGGCACTATGCCCAATTTGGACGCGTCCGAATCCAACCCGGACAACGCCGGCTGGGGCCAGATTATTCCTACGCTATCGGTAGACCAATACGCCGCCACCTTGGCCAGCTGGTACGGACTGTCGAATGCCGACCGCAATACCATCTTCCCCAACCTGCAATTTATGAACGGCAATCTGCTGTCGGTGGGTGGACCGGATCTGGGATTCATGCAGCCAGGGTAGGGCAGCCCAACGGGTAGGGTTAGCGGTCCAATGGGCTGATAACCCCTCGCCCCCCGCGATTAAGTACGTGGGTATAGATCATCGTGGTAGACACATCTTTATGCCCTAGCAACTCCTGTACCGTGCGGATGTCGTAGCCATCTTCCAAAAGATGGGTGGCAAAACTGTGGCGAAAGGTGTGGCAGGTGATGTGCTTGTTAAGGCCGCAGCGCTCCCGAGCATCTCTTAAATGCTTGTTGATGGCAGACGCAGACAGGTGGTACCTGGCCAATATCCCGGACCTTGGGTCGACAGAGCGATGGGGCGCAGGAAATACCCATTGCCATCCCCACTGGGTTTTCGCCCGAGGATATTTCTTGGCCAGCGCACTGGGTAAAATTACCTCGCCATAACCCTTTTTTAGGTCTGCTATATGCAACCGTCGAACGCGTTGAAGGTGATCAGTTAAAGGCCCGATCACCTCCTGCGGCAACAAGGTAATTCGATCCTTATTCCCTTTCCCTTCACGCACCATAATGGTGTTTTGGTGCACATCGAGATCTTTCACTCTGAGCCTCAGTGCTTCCAAGATGCGCAAGCCAGCGCCATAAAGAAGCGCAACCGCCAACCAATGCCACCCGGTTAAGCAGTCCATCACCCGAGTGACTTCAGCTTTTGTCAGAACTACGGGCAGTCGAGTAGGCCGCTTTGCCCGCACAACATCATCCAGCTGAGGCATTGCCATCTTGAGGACATGACGATAAAGAAACAGCAGCCCATTAAGTGCTTGGTTTTGCGTTGACGGCGCAACCTTACGTTCGGTGGCGAGGTGAGAAAGAAATGATTCAACCGCCGATTTGCCCAGCTTCCCAGGGAACGTGCCCCGATGAAACCGAACGAAACGCCTCACCCAGCCACTATAAGCTTGCTCGGTACGATAGCTATAACCACGAACACGAACCTCTCGAACAACCCCATCAATCAAAGCCGAAAGAGAAGAATATTCACTCTTCATATCAGCAGGTTACGAGCCCAACGTGATGCCAATTCCCCGTATTTTCCACCTATCTGGACAAAATTCCCCACCATAAAACTCATAAGCCACTGATTCTATTGACCTACAACGCGCAAAAAGGCCACACTATTGGTCATACGGGGAAATTAGTCCCACCATTAGTAGTTGGGCAGCGTGCGATGATTGAAGGGTTAAAGCGGAGACACTCCAAAGCAACAG
>CAZLJY010000067.1:0-20979 GCA_964559945.1 uncultured Gammaproteobacteria bacterium
TATGCGTATAGCGCCCCGCTGCATTGGGTTGCCAAATCTCCATATTGACCTTAGGACATGGCTCGTTATGGATGTTGACGATTTTACCGACGACATCAATCACTTGACCTAACGGCTTGCCGCGCCCCGGCAGTTGCGTCATATCTTCGCCACCGTCAGTTGGCTTATTGACCGGATAATAAGGGCCAAGGAATTGATCAGGCGTAGGAATTGGCCCATTGATAATATCAATTTTATATTCTTTAACCGCTTCGGCCATTGCCCATTTTGAAAAGGCCACCGAGCCAATCGCCATCGAGCCAGCAGCAATCAGTTTTTTAAGCATCGTTCGACGCGACACATCACTTTCTGGGCAAGTCGGAAATTTAAGTAACGGCGTACTTGGTGTTGGAACCCCTTGCGCTGCAAGTGAACCCGTAGAATCTGTCTTTTTCATAAAAACCTTCTTGTCAATGACATTGCAACTTTCAATTAAGTACTAAGTCGGATAAGTCTAGTTTAACGAAAAAGGGGTCAGACAACTTTAAGCGTAAACGGGCGTTCGAAAGATTGCTAATCTTGCCTAGGTCGCCCACGAGGTCGCACGTGCACCTGGCGGCCTAACAGCTGAGCGATTTCGGCTTGAAATTGCGACGAACCCAGAACTTTCCCTTGCGCTATGTGAACCCGAATCTGTTCTGCCTGGTCCTGAGTGACCCCTTCTTCTAATAGCTGACGATAAGCCCCGGCCCGAGCGATATCATCATTTCCAAGCTCAAGATACTTCGTGTGTGGAACCAACATTGGGTTATCAGTCCCCAGGGCATTCGCCGCTGCACTGGACCACTCATATTTCCAGGCAGTTTGAATCATCGCCGCGCGAACGGGGTTTAGGTCAATGTAGCGATAGCACTTCAGAAGATACTCTTCAGATTCCACCAACGAGGATTTGTACCGCCCCTCCCATAACGTGCCCGTTCTCCGGTAGCGATGATTGAAGCGTCGAACGTAATTTCGACCAAGGCATTGCATCATATGGGATATCTGACCCGTATCGCGCTGAGAGACGAGGAGATGTACATGATTGGTCATCAGCACATAGGCGTGGATTGAGCACTCAAATCGCGCCGCAGCCTCGCCAAGGTGCGATAGATAAAACTCCCGGTCTCGCCGATCGGCGAAACATGCACACCGGTTTACTCCACGTTGCACGATGTGCTGGGCAACGCCAGGTATGTCAATTCGCGGGAGTCGGGCCATGGCACAAAAGCATAGCCACTGCCGCGACACCCGAAATCAGACTGCCCTGTCAATGCATGTAAGACCACCGACTCCGTTGGCGTCATCTCTTTGGGAAAGTTGTCTGACCCCTTTTCCTTAAGGAAAGTTGTCTGACCCCTTTTCCCCAGGCGTTTTAGTGCCCGCAGATCTGCGTGGCTCTATGGGCTTTCGGGAGGTTCGCGTCCTTCGACGAGATACCACGGTGCTTCACCATAAGGCTCGGACGGAATACCAAACAACCATGTCAAAGCATCGCGCGCGGCATGGTGGTAAATCGAGGCATGTGTGTCGCCCTCTGCGCGGTCAACGAATTTCACTGTAACGCTGTTTGTTTTACCAGAAAGCGCATTGAGCAGTTCGTCTAGCCCCAAACGCATTGTGCCGCCTTCGTCAGCCATTGTCAGATAAAGGCGACGGTTAGATGCGCCATGCTCGGCCAATAATCCGGAAGCTTGTTTCGATAATCTGCGGTCATCCCACCAAAGACTTGGGCTGATCGAGATATAGTCGTCGAAGCTCTCCGGTGCTTCCAAAAATGTCTCGGTAATGAAGAGCCCTGCAAGCGACTCGCCGATAATGACATCGCGACCCGTTTCATAGCGCGCCTCGACAAATGGTTTTACCTCTTCGATAAGATGCCGCCGGAAGTCGTGTGAGCCACCCCAGCCTTCAAACTCGCCGGTCTGGTAACGCGGGTCTGTCGGTTTCGGAGTAATCTCGGAGCGCCGATTATGTGTGCGCACCCCCACCACAATCATCGGGTGACGCTCGGCATTGATCAAAGTCAGATTAGACAATCCAGCAATATGGAAAAAGTCTTGGTCCACCCCTCCATCGACCACATAAAGGACATGCAAAGGCGTATCGAAATAGCCCTGCCCCCATTCGGGAATCTCGGGCACATAGATATTTATCTCGCGATCCATTCCGTAAACCGCAGAAGGTAACTTATAGCGTGTTCCAAATGAGATGGGCTCTTGAGCGACGGTTGCCGGCTGTGTCGGTTCGGTCCGGGTTTGAGTGACAGGGTCCGCTTTCTGGCAGGCACCGAGCGCCACAAGGCAGATGCAAGCGACGCCAAACGCGGCTGTAATCAATTTGGACCGTTTCACAATTATATCCTCAACCTCTAGTCATTTTGTTTTTTGCGCTGACCTTACCTCTACCCCACAAGCTCTAGCCATTCGTCGTCAGTCAAATTTTGGGTGCCCAGACTTTCGGCCTGTTCGAGCTTTGATCCCGCGCCTGGGCCAGCGACGAGAATATCCGTTTTACCCCAGACCGAGTCAGAGACTTTAGCACCAAGTATAGTGGCGGGGCTTTGGCCTCGTCGCGGGTCATCTTTTCGAGTTTGCTGGCGGATTCGATTACCTTGCCCCAAACAGAGTTATCATCTGTCAGCGCTTCGCCATCAAGCACATCAAGCTCTGCATTAAGGCGGGCCATCATCGACCCGGGGGCTTCGTGTCGTTGCGGCATGATCAAGGATCAAGATCCGGGCGTCACGAATGTTCGCATAAAGGCCGAAGTCCCTCTGTCAGACATGTTTGGCTACATTGGCACGCTGCGCACCATGACCTCGGGTCGTGGCCAGTTCTCCCTGGAGTTCTCCCTCGAGTTCTCCCTGGAGTTCTCGCACTACTTGCCATGTCCTGCGAACGCTTCTGCAGCCGTGGTTGCAGAAGTGAAAGAGCGTAAAGCGAATGCCTAACGCCTCTCGATTTAAGGGCTAGGAAAGGCCGGTATTGATTGCCGGCTTTTTAGTATCGACATTGCCAATGTCATGCGCCAAGGGGTAGAGCCGCGCCCAACGTGAATCCACGTAACGGCCAGTTCACAATGCCGTGCCCGATAAGTTCATTTAATACTATGAGAAGCAGCTATCACTGCGCCGGCTCAATGTATTCACCCTCAAATGGCCAACGCCGCCCGCAGTCCTTCCATAAGTGCTTCTGTTGCTGGCGGTTGAGTCACTCCCCTCCTCAAAATCGCGCCGAAAGTGGATCTTACAACACACTTGGCGTTGTGAATTCTGCAAATGCGGGCCGCGCTAATATCTTCTTCAACCAGATGCTCGGGGAGCATTGCGACCAGGTCGCAATTCAGTACCGTTTGATGCAAAAACGCGACGGAGTCTGTTCTGATGACTTGACGTGGTATGGGTAGTCCAGCCGACGAGAATATCGTTCCCAATCTTCGGTCAACGGCGATGTTGTCATGCACTACCCATCGGCAGCCAGATAAGGTTTTCAATGAAGCTCGACCGTTTGTCGCCAGCGGGTGGGAGGCGCGCGCGTGGACCGATGATTGAATCTCACCCAGTTCGCGAAAAACCATATCAGGCTCTTGCGGGAAAGGTGGCAAAAGCGTAAAGGCCAGATCAAGCTCCGCGTTTCGGACTCTGACGAGTAAATCGTCGTAGAAAGCAGTGAACACGTTGATATTTAACCCTGGCTTGTCCTTTGTCAGTTTCGCTACAACTTTCGGCACCAGATATTGGGCGAAGTTGGGTGAGATGCCAAAATTGATTTGACCTTCGGTCATGTCGCTGAGGGCGTCCACCTCTGATCGGGCGCGGTGCGCTTCATTTAGCATCACGCGCGCATGGTTAAGTAACCTCTGGCCGAACGGGGTTAGGCTTACCCCTTTGGGTTCACGTTCAAGCAGTTGCACGCCGAGGCTTGATTCAAGGCGCTGAATTCCTCGGCTCAAGGTCGGCTGAGAGACGCCCATGGAATCCGCGGCGCGTCCAATGTGGCGGTGATCAACAGCAGCGACAAAATAAGACAATTGTTTCAAGTCCATGGCCGGATTTTATCATACGTTTAATGCATTAAAAATCTCACAAACTGTATTTGCATGCATAAAGGGTATGTCCAATAATCCATTCAGTTAATCGATCAAGAGCAACTACCGTGCAGCAATCAGATTCCAATTTTGGAGAAGGCCATCCGGTCAATCCGTCGCCGTTAATCGAGATAAGTCAGTCGGACAGAGATACCTACCTTCAGGATGGTGCGGTATGTCTACGCAACGTCATTGACCCAAGCTTCGTTTCAACTCTGGCCGA
Organism: uncultured Gammaproteobacteria bacterium; assembly: GCA_964559945.1. GTDB lineage: Bacteria > Pseudomonadota > Gammaproteobacteria > Xanthomonadales > SZUA-38 > JANQOZ01. Next base: position 4,331 of record CAZLJY010000067.1, read on the forward strand.
AACAGCCAGGGACGTGATCGTTCAACAGCGCGAGGTTGGACTGCTGCCTACCTTGCCCGGGCGCTACCTGGCAAGGCGGTTACCGGACTTTCGTCAGCTGATTTTCCAGGGGCCCATTGGCGAGGCTGCTGGCAAGATCCTAAATTCTCGAGAAATCCGTTTTTACTTCGATGAGTTCTTCGCCAAGGAGCCCCAGTCAGAGGCCAAAACAATTTGGCATTCAGATCGAATGGGGTGGCCTGTCAGCGGTCATATGGTGCCTTCTATTTGGATTCCGTTGACGCCGATTGTTAAATCAAATTGCCTGGAGGTGTTGGCGGAATCTCAGCAACACGAAGTGCCTTACTGGCTGTCAACGCCCAACGCCAGAAAGATGGTGCGGCCGCCGGATCGGCCGGGTTACCCGGATGTCGAGGCTCGGCGCTCCAATTCGAAGAACCGGTTTTTGACTTGGGATATGAGCGTGGGAGATCTTCTGGTTGTTCATCCCGGGGCTCTTCACTATTCGGGTGGAAACCCCACCGATGATTGGCGCATCGCGTTATCGATACGAGTGTTTGGTGATGACATTCGCTGGCAACCTCGGCCAGACTGCTTGAACCTCGCTGGCGTTAGTTTTGACGAGATGATCGAGGGTGAACGCCCCATGGGCTCCCATTTTCCGTTGATGTGGTCAAACGATGGGCGCCGGGATACAGATCGATTTTATCCAACGGGCTTTACAACAAGCTGGGAGGACACGGAGCGACAAGAAATGAACCCCTACGCGATTTTCGAAAAGGCCGTGGAGAAAGGTCAGGTCGGGACACCAAATGGGCACCAACCATGAACCGGGAAACACGCAATAGTCGACAGGGTCATCATGACGTTTTGCCAGTACCGAGTCAGGATGAAAATGCACGTCAGGAATTTGTCGGTGAACTGCGACGTTTTCTAACGGCGAATATACAACCAGCACTGTCCGATCTTTACGAGGCAAAGGTATTGCCCGAAATCAATGCCGCGTTGGGCCGAGATCCGGAGACGGCTAGTGAGGTTCGTGCCGGCATGAAAAATAATCCGCTGTACCAGCTGTGGAGTGCGATGCAGCGACGCAGTCAGGAGATGATCTGGAGTTCGGCCATCGACACGGTGGAGCGAAATTGGGAAGCGGACAGGGAGAAGATTTCGGCGTCAGGCAATACAGATTTATTGTCTCTAGATCCCGATCTGGAAGTGCCGTCGTATCACACTGCCTACGATATCCACCTGCAACCTGGTGGATACCATGGGGAGCACGCCGCCGCCGATCACTTCGCTGGCGCCGTTTATGACCTGGGTGTACCCATTTACGGTGGCGGGATGATGGGCGAATTTAACGATGCCGTGGGGTTGACGTTGGTCAAGCATTATCAGAGCATCCGCCCGGCCTACATACCGAGCAGAATTTTGGATCTTGGTTGCACCATCGGAAACTCCACGGTGCCCTGGAAATCTCAGTTCACGGACGCGGAAGTTCATGGAGTGGACGTCGCGGCGCCATGTTTACGCTACGCTAACGCTCGCGCCTGCGCCCTTGGTCATGAGGTACATTTCCATCAGCAAAATGCTGAAAATCTGGCGTTTGAAGATGAGAGTTTTGATGTCGTTGCGGCCGGATTACTGCTCCATGAAACTTCAAGAACGGCACTACCTAAGATCCTTGCTGAGGCCAAGCGAGTTTTACGGCCCGGCGGTGTGATGATCATGATGGACGGTTTTCGGCCCGAGCCGGTGCCCCCGCTGAATGCCTTTTTTCAGGAATGGGAGATCTACAACAACAACGAGAGTTTTCTTCGATACCTGATCTCAGCTGACGTCCTTGAGTTATGTCGTGAGAGCGGGTTCGAACAAGATGCCGTCAGCTATGAACCTGCTCTATTTGTGACGGGGCAAGAGGAGCAAGGTGGCGAAGACCAGGGCTACCTTACGGGATTCAACAAAATTCCTTTGCTGGTTGGCTACGCCTAGTGACCCATTGCATTGTTTTATTTGATTGCAATAGGACGGCAAATCCTTATCCGTTGGGCTGGCGCCAGCGGCAACCCATATCCATCCTATTTACCGCAGGGCGTCGTCATCGCAGGACCTGTGCACAAACGAGAGGCGTATGAAACAGTTCAGTCGCATTGCTAAGGGCAAAAAACCGGTGTACTTCAACGAAGTCATTGATGTGTTAATTGATGCAAACCTGGCCATGGCCTCGGAAATCAGTGTGCTCCGTGAGCGACTGCAGATGCTGGAATCTGTGGCCGCCGAGAAAAATTGCTTCACATCCGAGGACATCGAAAATTACGTTCCCGGGCCCGCTGAACGGGAACAAGCCCAATCGCAGCGGGCTGCACTCATTTCCCGGATTTTTTCGGGCTTCGAATCGGCGCTGCTGTCGTTCAGGAAAAGCGCACAGGACGAACGGTGAACGTCCTCACTGTGGCCCATGTCGAGATTTCCGAGGGATCTCGCGAAGCGTTTATCCAGCACTTTGACGATTATCGCACGCGTGTACTTAGTGAAGAGCCGGGAACCCTGACTTTTGATCTTTGCGTGAATTGCCATGGCAAAAATCAATTTTTGATCGAAGAGCGATTTCTCGATGAAGCGTCTAGACAGGCGCATTTATCCACTGATTACCATGACGCAGCGGTGAATAAACTGCGGGCGTACATTGTCAATGGCGATGCCACAAACTATCAGGCGCTAGGCTAATTGGCGGTAAAAATTCAGAGGCTTTACCCACGCCGACAGAAGACCTGACCGGTTATCGGGACATCGCGGGCAACGCGCCAAAGGGTGACAAAGTGGGAACAGCACTAACAGGTTCAAAAAGGCAGGTACGTTGTGGCAGCTGACGATTCGATGGTCTCCGGTGATCAGGCCTGGCCAAGAGAAAGCTACGGTTGGTACGTGGTCTTCGTTCTATGCGTTTGCGGGATCGTTGCTTTTATCGATCGTCAAATTATCAACCTCCTCGTCGAAGACATTAAAGCGGATCTCAACGTATCGGATGTGCAGATCAGTCTGCTCCAGGGGTTGGCGTTTGCGTCATTTTACGCAACTGTTGCGGTGCCTCTCGGCCGCTTGGCCGATGCGGTTAACCGTCGGCTGCTTATTGCTGTGGCCATTGTGCTGTGGACTCTTGCTGCTCTTAGCTGTGGTATGGCCGACTCCTATGGGGAGCTGTTTGTGGCGCGGATGTTTATCGGGGTTGGTGAGGCTGTGTTGACGCCCGCGGGGTTTTCGCTATTGGCAGATTATTTCCGGCCCCGGCGGCTGAGCCTGCCTGTCAGTGTGTTTACCGGTTCGAGTTTTTTTGGTTCAGGCGTTGCGTTGCTGGCCGGGGGTGCTCTGATTGCTTACCTGGCGGGAGTAGATTCGCTGGTGTTCCCGGTGTTGGGGGAACTTCGCCCCTGGCAGGCTGCGTTTATCTTTGGTGCATTGCCGGGGTTTCCAGTTGCCTTGTGGTTTTTTCTGTCCGTTCGAGAACCTGAGCGGCGATCCAATCCGCAGTTGAGTTCTGGGGTCGAATTGCGTACGGGGTTCGTCCAGGCATTGCGCTACATTCGCCGGCATGGGCGGATGTTCTGCGGCATTTTTTTGGGTCTGTCGCTGGTGGCGGCAGCAAATTTCTCCATGGGCGCATGGGTGCCGGCATTTTTTATCAGAGTCCATGGCTGGGAAGCATCACAGGTCGGTTGGGTTTACGGTTGGCTGTTTCTGATTTGCGGCAGCGGCGGCGTGATCGTCGGCGGGTGGTTTGCAAACCTGCTGCATGCGCGGGGCTTTTGTGATTCCAACCTGAGGGCACCGTTGATCGGGGTTGTGCTAGCGTTACCTTTTGCCATCGCGTTTACCCAGGTGGAGTCGGCAAAGCTAGCCGTTGCGCTAATGGTCCCGCTAATGTTTTTTTCAACGCTGCCCTTTGGCGCGGGAACGGCGGTTTTACCGATTGTGACGCCACCCCAGTTTCGCGCTCAGCTTGTAGCAATCTATCTGCTCATCGCTAACGTCGTCGGTCAAGCTGGCGGGCCGTGGGTTGTAGCGTTGTTAACTGACAACGTGTTCGGTGATCCAATGCAGGTGGGACAATCTATCTCGGTAACAGTGGGGATACTGCTACTGACCAGCGCGTTTTTCCTAACGCTGGGTTTGCAGCCTGTCCGTCAGCTCCTTTCTCAGGAAACACGGGGGGATTAACCCCGCGATTCAACGGGGCGCGCAGAAATTCAGGGACGTAGTCCGGGGCAGCACGAGAATTCTGAGACTGTTACTAGTCATTTGACCGTGACCCAACGTGACCTTCTGTTGTCTGAAAACCAGATTATCGGTAGTTAGGAAAAGACCATCCCTCTAGGCATTCGTTGACTCGACCCGCCACGCTCTTTGCGCTCCTTTATCTCCTGGGCAAACAGACACAAATTGGCAATGGGCCTGGCTTCCAGGCGCGCCAGTCCAATTGGCTCCCCTGTAAGTTCACAATACCCGTAAGATCGGTCACGGATTCGATCTAACGCTCGATTAATTTTGTGGATCAACTTGCGATATCGGTCGCGGGTTCGCAGCTCAAACTGTTGCGCTTCAAGTCTTACGGACTCATCAGCCTCGTCACCAATCTCAGGCTGCTGTCCTCTAAGATGCGTGATCGTATCTTTGGAAGCTACGAGCAATTCTTCGCGCCATTTCAGTAACAGCTGTCGAAAATATTCCAGCTGTCGATCATCCATGTAGGGATCGTCAGCCGAGGGTCTGTATTCGGCCTCGATAGGGTTTGGGGTTTTGTCAATTGCTGGCATTGTCAGTTCCAGTTGATAGGTCTTACGCCGCATCCGGCAGCGAGGTCTCAGTCCACCAGCGCGGCGGCAAAGCTGCTAGACGCTGAGTCTTGTCGGCACAGTGCCAAAGTTCGAAGCCACCGTGCTCCAGTTCGCAAATGGTGGTGCAGTGTTCCACCCAGTCGCCGTCATTCATGTAGACAAACCCACCTTCGCGGCGAATATTGGCAAAGTGGATGTGGCCGCAGATGTAGCCATCAACCAGTAGCCTGCGAGACTCTTCTAACGCCTTATCTTCAAAGCTCTGGATGTATTGCATCGCTCTGCTGAGTCGACGTTTCACACTCACCGACCAGGGTGTGTAGTTGAGGAACATCCGCTGCCTGGCGGCGTTGCACCAGGTGTTTAAGCGACAGCTAAATCCATACAAGGTCTCACCGACGCTCTCAAGCCAGCGTTTGCCCTCCCCGTGCTCATCCAGCTCATCACCATGGCGAACTCGGTAGCGAGCACCATCAACGGCCACGTAGTCTAGCTCCCGCACAACCTCGATGCCGCGCCACTGGTCACCACAAAAGGCTCGACAATCGGCATCGTGATTGCCAGGAACGTAGACCACTTTGGTATTCGTACGAGCCAGCTCCAACAATCGCTCGATCACTGCGGTGTGACTGGGATGCCAGAATGCGCGATTTTCCATCGCAAGGATGTCGACAATGTCGCCTACCAGATAGATCTCTCGGGCGGAGGTTGTATTGAGTAGCTTTAACAGATGTCCGGCCTGGCAATTGGGCGTGCCTAGATGGACGTCAGAGACAAACAGCGACTTCACATGTTTATGCATGAGGGTTCGCCGCTGTCACCGAGGCTCTAACTAATGCAAAAAGTAGATCGACATTCATACGTTTCAAATCTTCTTTAGTCGATGATTTGGCTCGCAGTTTGATTGAAAGCTGTTACAGAAAGAGGAATGTTCTATGTCAGTTTCTTTTCATAAAAGGGGTGCCCGAAGGCGCCCTTTTGCGTACAACTTGTGACGTCAGCTTAGAGACTGTCGTCCGGGTCTACGGTGATCCACTCCTCGGAAGGCGACGCGCCAGGAACCAGGGCTCCGGCGTAGTCAACCTTGTCAAAGAAGTCGTCGTAGAGCGCTGGGGCAATCGCTCCGATACCAGCGGCGGGAATCAGAGGGTTGTTTGACATAGAGCCGATTCGGCCGCCCGCGGCGATTCCGGTCAGCTGAGGCTAAGCGGTGGAGTTGTTAGCGCCGGCGTTGAATAGCGCGGACTCCAGCAGATCCGCTTCGTTGGCGTCGAACTCGGGGTCCAACCAATTAGGTTCTTGGTCCAAAAATAAGGTCTTCACGCCGTGATCGCTATGTGGCGTAACAAGCATAGAGGGGCTGTACCTGCCCACCAATGATGGACACTTTGCTAAGCGAGTTAAAGTTCGCAACAAAGATGAATCATGGCAAGACCAAAGCAACGGAGCAAGACCCAACGAAACCGATATCCCGAGGAGCTATTGACGGCGGGTGGGCAGTATCGACGCAGCATATGAATTTGCTACCGCCTGAAGCTCGGGGGGTAATGTTGCTATTATTGCTGGGACTAGGTCCCGAACAGCAACCCCCACTTGATGAGAGATATCATGTTTTTTCGTATTGCCCTTTGTTTTTCAAGCTTTTTTTTGGCGTCGTTCTGTTTCGCAAAAACGCTTCCTCTCGAGAATTTTACCCGACCAGCCGAATATCAATCGATTCGGATTTCTCCGAAGGGTAACTACATCGCTGCGCTGATTCCCAGCGAAACCCAAAACGCCCTGGTCGTTATCGACCGGGAGAAGATGGCCGTGATGTCGTCAATCAGAATGGATCTTAACCAGAAAATTGGTCAGTTCTATTGGGTCAGCGACGATCGGGTGATGGCCAAGGTATTGTCGCTGCAGTCCGATAACGACCGGGTTGCCGACTACGGTGAGTTTTTCGCCATGGACGCTGACGGCAGTCGTCGTAAGCTGGTGTTCGGCTACCGGGTGAGCGAAATGCAGACCGGCAGCAAGATCCGCAAAGCCGACGGTGAACTTGCCTGGGGCGGCATGTTGCACCCTTTACCCAGTGATAAAAAACACGCGCTGATTTTATCCTACCCCTTTGTTAACGATATGAACGCTATCCCGACGGTCTATAAGCTTAACGTGGTGTCCGGTACCAAGCGCGCCATGACTCGCCTGCCTATTGCCAGAGCCTCGGCGGTGACAGACGAAGGCGTCCGCCATTGGGCATCATGGGGAGCGGACCCCGCGGGTAAATCTGAGCTGTATGTGCGTGATGAAGACTCACTGGATTGGCGTTTACTACTTAAGGCCGACAGCTTGGACCAACGCCTGCAGGGAGTCAGCATTAGTCGTGACGGTAACTCTGTGCTGGCCATGACCAATGTGGGTTTCGACACCGTTTCCTTGGTCAAAATTGATACAGCAACCGGTGAGGTTGAGGCGCTGATCTCTGATTCAGACTATGACGCTGAAAGAGTCATCATGGCCAGTGACCAGTTCACGGTGCTTGGCGTTTGCTTTCGTGCCGACAGGCCGCGATGTGAATACCTGGACCAAGAACATCCGGAGAGCATCGTGCTGACCCGAGTGCAGGCGGCGTTTACCGAGCAATTCATGCAGGTGGCCAACTGGACCAAAGACGGCAAGGAAGCGGTGCTGTGGGTCACGGCTGACAGAAACCCGGGCGATTATTTCATGTTGGACACCCAGACGTTGAAAGTGAACTACTTGCTGAGCTCCCGCCGCTGGCTGGACCCTGCGGACCTGGCGGTGATGAAACCCATCACCTTCAACGCGAGGGATGGCGAGAGTATTGAAGGGTATGTGACACGTCCACCGGGCGCCATTGGGGCACTACCCACAGTGGTGCATGTTCACGGCGGTCCTCATGGTCCGAGAGATTCTTGGGCTTACCAAAGTGAAGTGCAGATGCTGGCCAATCGCGGATTTCAGGTACTACAGGTGAACTACCGAGGATCAGGCGGTTACGGTCAGCGCTTTGAGCGATCTGGTCATCGTCGTTGGGGCACCACCATCCAGGACGACATTACCGACGGCGTGCGTTGGGCCATCGATCAAGGTCTGGCGGATGCTAATCGATTGTGTATTTCCGGCGGCAGTTTTGGCGGTTATTCGGCGTTGATGAGCGTAACCAGAGAACCCGATCTATACCAGTGTGCTGTGGGGCATGTGGGTGTTTACGACATGGATCTGATGTTCCGTTCCGGCGATATCCCAGATCTTAGAAGCGGCAGAGAATATCTGAATTTGGTGTTAAGTAAGGACTCCCAGCTGCACCACAATCAATCGCCCATCCATCACGTGGGGAACATTAAGGCGGCGCTGATGATTTCCTACGGAAAGCGTGACGAGCGCGCACCTCCGGTGCAATCAACCCGCTTGGTTGAGGCATTAAACAAGGTCGGAAAAGATTTTAAGCTGGTAGTGGAGCGCCGAGAAGGCCATGGTTTTGTGAATCCGGAAACCCGCTTGGAGTTCTATCAAACCAAGCTGGATTTCTTCAATCAACACATCGGCCCGGCGAGTGCCAGCGAAGATTTATCCGATTAACTGATAGCTGGCACTTGAGCCTGACCCCATTTATTGCTCAAATGCTGCACCTTGAAACCTGCCTCTGAAGTCCCGCCGACCGCACCCTGGCACCTGAACCTGACCCCATTTATTGCATGATTAGAAATCCATCACATTTTCGTTAGAAATCCGTCACGACTTATTTAACGCCGTCGCCTACGCTGCTCAAAACACACTGGGAAGCGACACCATGAAACATCTTCACGTCATGATCGGGTCAGCGTTCGGCGGGCTAATGCTGCTGACGATGGCCGTCCATGGGGCACCGCTGGAATCGGCGTTCACCTACCAGGGAGCACTAAACGTCCAGGGCTCTCCCGCAACCGGCACCTACGATCTGGTATTTGAGATCTTTGATGATCCCTCTGCGGGCGTTCAGCGAGGCAGCACCCAGATCGTGGAGGACGTTTTAGTTGAGGAAGGTATTTTTACCCTAGAACTCAACTATGGATTTGAACCGTTTGCCGGTGACCAGCTGTGGCTGGATATCAGCGTCCGCGAGGGCACCTCCAGCGGCGGTTTCACTAACCTCTTGCCTCGCCAGAAGCTCACCGCCACGCCATACGCTCTGCACGCGGAAACGGTGGCAGCTGGGGCCATCTCGTCCACCGAGCTGGCCAACCAGTCCGTGGGTGCCGCCCAGGTCGACCCCACCGAAATTCAGCGACGTGTCACGGGAACCTGTGGCGGGGGCGATTTTGCGTTGGGAATTAATCAGAACGGGTCGATCCAGTGCGCCGCCGACCAGGTGGGTTTGGATGCCGCTGGCGCTGTTGCCGCCATGGGTACCGAAGCCAACAGCAATCCACTGAATCACCAGCGATATTTAGACAGCGAAGCGGTCTTAGCGGTGCTCGCCGCGGACGGCGCAGGCTCCGGCCTTGACGCAGACTTTCTCGATGGCCAGAGCGCTAGCGAACTGATCGCGGCGGCGTCCGGCGAAACCAGCACGGCCATTACGGCGCTGCCTTTCAGCATCAATCAGGCCGGCAGTTACCATCTAACCGACAACCTGACCCACACCGATGCTCAAACCAACGCGATTACCGTTAATGCGGACAACGTGAGCTTGAATCTGAGGGGGTACACCATCACGGGCCCAGGCAACAGCAGCGGCAGCAACAATAACGGCATTGACATCACGATTCAGCAGCATGTCACGATCTACAACGGCCAGGTACAGCAGTTTGGCGGTCGGGGAATCTTTGAGGACAACTCAGGTGGGCGAAACTACACGCTGCGGGATCTGCGGGTTTCAGACAATGGCCTGGACGGTATCTCACTATTCAGCCGGGGTAATTTGGTGCTCAGGTGCCACGCTAACGACAACGGAGGCGACGGGATCAACGGCGGCTTGGCCTCCGTGATTAGAGAGAGTACAGCAAGTTTCAACGACGGATTCGGGATTGTTGGTGGGGCAGGCTCGCCCATCGACACCACCGTGATTACCCATTCCATCGCGAACAGCAACGGTCGGAGCGGCATCAGAAGCCAAGCAAAAGCCGTGATTGCTTACAACTCATCCACCCAAAACGGGGAAAACGGCATCTTTGCCAGTCAAAGCGCGATTTTTGGTAATACGGTTGCCGTCAATTCGATCAACGGAATCTCGGCCTCCTCCAGCCAGATATGGGGTAATTCGGCATCGGGCAACACCGAAAGCGGCATCCGTGCGAGTTCAAGTCGAATACACGACAACACTGTGACCTCTAACAATACCGGTCAATCGGTGAACGAGGGCGGCATTTTCCTCAGCAACGACAATGTGCTGGCTAACAATCTGGCGCGAGCCAACGAGCAAAACAATATCTATGTCTCTGGCTCGGACAATTTGATTGAAAACAACCACGTGGTTGATGCAACCGATGGCAGCGTGGCGGCTGACGTGGCCGGCATCCGGTTTTTGTCCAATGACAACCTGTTCAGAAACAACACAGCAACGGGCAACACCAACGCATTTTTCGGCAACCTGCCGCCAGCGGCTCGCAACATCAACAACATCGCTTGGTAAAACAAAACGTCGGGCAGGGGGCGTTCCCCCCCTGCCCCAACTGGATCAACCTTCAACTGGCAATGCTGCGTGCCGCAGGCTTGCCGCTCCTGCGTTCGGCAATCAGGTCCAAGGGTACCCAGGGAGTTTTGAACGCCAAAAACGGACCATCGATTCCGTTCGCAGGCCGACCAAAGCGGCTAACAATCGACAGCGTGCGACAACCCGGAGCGTGGTACAGCTTCCACCACACTCTCTGCCGCCGAATCCGGTCACCAGTACCGATCAAGGTCGGGTGATGCTGATAGTGAGACGGTAAGGTTTCCGTTGCGGGAACCTCACCACGAAATACCTCGAGAACCTCTACCTGATGGGCGATCACGCCGGGTTCATCAATCTGCTTTTCAATCGCGAATAAGGAAGGGCGGATTTCTTCTGAGATAATTTGGTCAAGGTAGACCTGAGACGCATAAGCAAAACGCTTAGATTCATCGTGAATCCCACAGCTGTGAGCGTGGGCTTGTTACGGCAACCGGGACAGGCCCGCTTACCGTCAAGCAGATCCCAACTACAAGACGTAAAACTGTTGATTAATTCACCAACAGCCCCCTTGAGAACTAGCGCGATCGGGCTTTTAGGCGTCTATGCTCTGGTCTACCAAATAAGGGGGTTAACCTGGCAATACCCTATGGTTACTATGCCCGTTGACTCTTTTAGAGCGAGAGAAAAAAGCAATGTGGATCAAAACGATCTCATACGATGACTCCTCAGGCCGGTTGCGCGAACTCTATAACCGCGTCAAGGGGCCGGACAACAATGTTGATAACGTCATGCTGGTGCATAGTTTGCGTCCGCATTCGATGGAAGGCCATATGGCTCTTTATAAGCATGTGTTGCATGACTCGCGAAATTCTTTGCCCAAGTGGTACCTGGAATCTGTCGGTGTCTACGTCAGTCTTCTAAACGAGTGCCGTTATTGCATAGATCATCATTACGCTGGTCTTGCCCGGCTCATAAATGATGAGCAGCGTAGTACGAAGATTTATGCGGCATTGCGCGCACGCAAGCCTGCAGAGGCGTTTGATGGCAAAGAGCTTGCTGGCTTGCAGTACGCAGGCCAACTCACCCTGTCATCTACAAGTGTGAAAGAAAGCGCTGTGAAAGCGCTGCGCGCCGCCGGATTCGATGACGGAGAAATTCTTGAGCTTAATCAGGTGACTGCCTATTTCGCCTACGCCAATCGCACAGTCCTTGGCCTCGGTGTTCACGCCGAAGAGGATCTCGTTGGATTGTCACCCTACGACTCTGACGCCCCGGACAACTAGAGTCATACTTGAGTGCACAACTCCGAACTCCGGGGTCAGATACCAACTTAAATCTGAAACCCTGACCCCAGACTTCCGCTTATGACGTGCATGCGCTGTTTCCTTGATGATTGGGAGCGACCTCACAAAGAGGCATGACCTTGCGCAAATCAGTTGAACGAAAAAGGCTGCGGCATGTTTGGTATTCTTCGAATGCGTACGGATTTGATCGGAGCCAATGGACACTTATTTAGAAACTCAACTCCTGCCGATAGATCACATGGGTGGCTACCTACTATTACATGGTGTCACTAATTTAGATGTCAGCAAAAGTTACCGAGAAAATACCGAACACGCTGGCGCGGCCACCGGTATCTTGGGCGAGTCACGTGCTACTGACATCACCAATTTGTTGTTCGAACCGCGACCTGCTTCGGAACATTCAGCCGAAGACCATCTAGCCACGGCACTGCGGCAACAACAGTCAGCTGATTTGGAAGAAGGCGATCCGCAGCTGGTTCGCTATATGAAGGAATGCGCACTGAAAGGGCGGTATTCAGCGGCCGTTGCTCGTACTGATCAGCTATGGCTGCCCAGTAGTGTTGGTAGCGCAGGCGATGGATCGGTGGTAGTCAGCACACTTACGGATAATCAATCGATTGTTCGGCACGTTCACTGCAAGTCCCAAGAAACGCTATCTGAATACCGCTTTAAAGTGAAACCCGGAGATCCCAAGATTAAGGAGTATTGCCAGTGGCTTTCGGTGACGCCTGACTCAAATCTCTTAATAAATAAGATCGATTTACGCTTAGCGCAAAAGCAACCACCTCAAGTTCGGTGCGAAGAACGATCGTTGGCAGGGAACATTTCAACAGTGAGTGCGACGGATCCGATATTGATATCGCGCGCTGGTCTGGTTGCTTGTGGGGCCAAGGTTTGGGTGAGCTGCAGTGCCTATGACGACCGCGGTAGCGTGGTCAGCTTGCTCGAACTTGGGACCGGGCGATTGATTGAAACCATCAAATTGGCCAATGCCCCCACTTCAGTTGCTGTTTCGGCAGACGACACAAAGCTCCTGTTTGGCATGAGCAGTGGCAGGGCGTGGCTTGTTGATCGCTCTACCGGCAAGATGCGTAAATTTACGCCCCACATTGGAAGCGCAAAGGAAGACTGTACATCGGTTCAAATTTCGCGATCTGGAGAGTTCTTTGTGAGCGAGTCGCGTGGTCAATATGTCGTAACCTCATTGGAAGATGGTACGTCGGCCAGCTTGGGCGAACCTAAAGTCCAGATCCAAGAAGGTAAGCCATTCGAAGGACATCCCTCGCGCACAAAAATCACCCCATCGATAGCGGTGCTTGGCGATCGAATCGCCTGTTGGGAGGACGGAGAAATATCGGAGCTAACGAGTACGCCCGGTGACCTTGAAGATCACTTCGTTTCGGAAGCGGGACGGAAGGGAGCGAGAAAACCTGTGCGTGTCAATCGTAAGGACCCGATTGAGGAGACACTTAGAAAAGCACGTCTGGATGACCGTGAGGCGAATTTATTAGAGCTTTACTCGCCTTCGGCTACTGTTAATAGCAAAAAACTTGGTAAGCGCGGTTGGTCACAACCAGAGGTCGCGCACGCGCCGGCGCTGGGTGCGTCTCGTCTCGGTGGGTGGCCAGACCTACCTGCGCAGACAGAATGGCCACGCTCCAATGGGCGGCCAATGGCGTTCTTAGCGCAGCTAAATCTTGCCGAAGCCTGTTCCGCCCAACCCGATCTAAGGTTACCCAAACAAGGCTTACTCAGTTTCTTTCTTGGGTGCTTAGATGAGACTTACACCAAGGATCCCGATTTACGCGAGCGTTTCATGGTAGACATCGTTCAAGATAATCCCGTAGCCAACGATCCTGGTTGGGCAGTGCTGTACACCGCCGATGGCAGCAGCCTGAGTCGCAGAGAGCTGTCAGAAACGCCTTTGCCAGAGCTATTTGATCCGTCGTTGGTCAAGTTCAAAGCAGTCGGCAAGTCGTTCGCTGATGTTAGGAGCGCACATATCGAGTCGCTCGGCTTATCAGCATCTGAGCGCGCCGACTACATCGAAATGACGAATCAGCTGCAACGCAGTAACGAGAATCATCAGTTATTGGGGCATCCGACCCTAATACAGTTTACGCCACCGGAACTTTTCGTTGCTAAAGGAAGTGATGATGTCCCGTTCGATAGGCAGAGTGCTGAATACAAGAAACTCGCTACTGAAGCATTCGATTGGACTTTGCTGCTACAACTTACGTCGGATGACCACGCGGATTTTGTCTGGGGAGACGCCGGAAATTTCTATTTCTATATCAAGCGCAGCGACCTCGCTGACTTGGATTTTTCTGACACGAGAATTTTCTTCGAAAATTGAGCGGGAACTACGGGGTCTTGCATCGCCGTGTCACTGGGGCTGAATGGGTCTGAATGAGTCTAGGGCCTCGCGCCACCAGTTTTCGCGCGTCTCCCTACAACGGGGGAATTACATGGCCAGCCCCCTTCGACTGGAATTCGACGGTTAACTGCCAATTCCTAGCAGTGAACACTATTCGCTCCACCCGCCACCCTTCAAAGCACCATCGACCAGCACGAGTCTAAGGCGCTTGCCACCGCAGGCGCGCAGTTCGAGCTCGCCCTCGTTGGCTATCAATTGCCCGGTATATTCCGGATGCTCGTCACACCACTTGATCCACGTCGGCGGGATATCTAAAAGGCTGTCGCCTGAGCGATGAAATACGGTGATGCCTGGACGGTGTTTCAGTAACCAAACACCCTGCCCAGGTGGAGGTGATTGGAACTGCGTCTCAAAGTAGGCCACCAACTCTTCGTGACCATCGTTGTCCAGGTCATGCCATAGGTGGCTATTCACCCTGACATCAATTTCATACCCTGCCACCTCTTCCTTAAAAAAGTTATCCAGGAACGACTTCACTGACTGACCATCGGGCGCTATCTGTTTCAAATAACGCTCTCGGTTGCTGACCAGGTAATCGATTTCCAAAGACTCAATCTCGCCGTTGGCAAGATGGGCCGAGCATAAACCAGTTCTTAGCCTGCCATCGGTATCTCGGTGAGCATAAATCAGGTAAGGCTCGCCCACGCGAAGCCACTTACCGCAGCTGGCTCCGTCCACCGACGTCGCGACTTCAACAGCTTCGTGACTCACGCCGAATATCGGCTCAATGGGCTCGACCGAGAAAACCCACTGCTCATCCGGTACACACCGGTCGCCCGAACCGCAGTTATCCAGAGCTTCGGTATAAGAGCTGCGAGCGACGCCGACAAATACAGCGTCCGCCGATTGCGCCCTCTCTTCGATCTGTTGTGTGTCGGCAGTTTTGCGAATACATGAGCAGGCCAGCGCGTTGCTGCACGTTATGATGAATACCAATGTTGCTGATAGAAACTTCATTGCTCATCTAACGGGCACGTTGCGAATTGGGGTCTCGTTGCATTCATTTAGTGAATCGTCTCAACCTGCGTTTCAGCAAATATTACCCTGCTACTGACAAATTGACCGTTGTATGAATAAATCAGTCGCGTGACATACAAGAATTCAACGGCACCAGGATATTTCTGATGACTTTGGTTCGACTCCAATCGATATTCAATCGCACTGTCCGCAACGTGAATATCCAGCGTTTGGCTGGTTGCCCGCTTGAGATTCTGTGTGTTCAAACTACGCGCTTTTTCTCGGCAGTCTGAACATTCCTGGCTGCCAGAATATATTGGCGCAAAATTATCTGACAACGCAATCTTATGCATCTCAGCCCAACCGCCTACGAGTATCGAGCCGGACTGACAGTCAAGAAAATGTGCCTGGAAATCTGGAATTGCGACTTGGATTTCAGAACCAATCAAGTGCGTTTGGGAAAGCGGAATAATTCGTATCGGCTGTGTCAGCCATGGTCAAAACTCGAAGCCTGATTCACTAATAACATCCAGATCAAACACGCCACTGCGCGATTGAATGGAGTTACCCGCAGATTCGAAAAGCCCTCCCATTAGCAACACCGGTCGCCCGTTGTAGCGCGCTGGCGATATCGCTAGAAAAAACTGCGTGTTGGAGTACACGGTTTGTAGAACTGTGCTATCAAACGTTAACTCGTCAGGAGCATCCCAAAAACCCTCACAATAACGCTGCACCTGACGCCCACCCGCTGCGTAAACACACTGGCGCCCTGCATGCTCAACACTGACAGCCTGACCTCCAGGTGAACCCATTGGAGATGGCGGCAACTGAGACCAGGACTGACCATCGTGCCGATAGACGGTATCGCCACCGCCGAACATCAGTTGCCGCACGCCATCATACTCAGAGACAGCCGGCTGAAGTCTCCCGGCACTAGGTCGTTGCGCATCGGCATAATCAGGAGGAGTTATGTTTTCCAGCTGACTTTGTGTAAGCGAAAAAATGCTAAAGAACTGGGTTGGAACCGATACCTGTGTGAATTGATTTCCCACCACATAGAGTTGCGGACTGGATGGCGGACCGGCCAAGTGCAAGGCGTCGTCACACTGAATCGACCAATCCGTCATAGTTGCAGCAATACTCAATGTATCGTCAGTATTCAACCGATAAAGATTTGGCCCGCAGCCCGAAACGTAAAGCGGTGAATCACCCAGCTGAGCAAGACTGCGAACACTAACGGGAGTTTGCAACAAACGTTGCTCACCTCCCCTACTGATCCAAAGACCCTCTTCAAGCCCGGCGTAGATCGTTCCGTCTTGAGCCACAACGGCGGACAATGTGAAATCCGGCAACCTCATAGCAGGCCCAACGCCATCATCGGTAAACGGCGCGACGCCGAGATAACTTAGTTGATCTCGCTCATAGAATCGGCCAAATACATGCTGCGATTCTCCGTTGTCATGAATGGAAAGAATATCGAGCTG
>CAZLJY010000068.1:0-20566 GCA_964559945.1 uncultured Gammaproteobacteria bacterium
TTCTACTAATGACCGAAACGATTGAACAACGACTGCACCGGTTGCGAGTGCCCGTATTCGCTGCCCCCATGTTCCTGATCTCCGGACCACAATTGGTGATTAGTGCCTGCCAATCAGGCGTAGTCGGTGCGTTCCCAACGCCCAACGCCCGCACGGTTGAGATCCTGGATGAGTGGTTAACGCAGATTACCCAGGCCCTAAACCACAACAAGACTGAGCCCATAGCCAGGGCTCCCTTTGCGGCAAACCTGGTGGTCCACAGCAGCAACCAACGATTGCCCGCGGATCTGGACATGGTCATCAAACACCAGGTGCCCATTGTTATCACTGCACTGGGAAGCCCTGCTCAAGTGGTAAAACCGGTGCAGGCTTATGGTGGATTAGTCATTGCAGACGTCAACAGCATTGAGTTCGCTCGAAAAGCCGCTGATACCGGGGTGGATGGCCTGGCGCTGGTGTGTTCCGGCGCCGGCGGCCACACAGGGGCACTGAATCCTTTTGCCTTTGTCGAGGCGGTGCGAAAATTCTGGGATGGCATGATTGTGCTGGCTGGTGGCATATCCACCGGGGCCGGCGTTCTCGCTAGCCAGGCCGCTGGAGCAGATTTCGCCTATATGGGCACCCGATTTATTGCCACCGTTGAAAGTCTTGCTGAGCCACAATACAAACAAATGGTTGTAGACTGCTCGGCCCAGGATTTGCTGGTGACAAAAGCCTTCACTGGCGCCAATGCCAGCATGCTGATTCCCAGCATCGTCAATCAGGGTTTGGATGTAATCCAAATCGCCAATCAGACCGCGAAAATCGATTTTTCCGCCTCCGACGCCTCGGAGGTAAAAGCTTGGCAGGGTATCTGGAGCGCTGGCCAAGGGGTGGGTGGCACCACAAAGATTCAGTCCACCGAAAATTTGGTTGATCGCTTAGTCCAACAATATGCTGAAGCCAGAAAAAGGGTTGGGCTGACAACTGCCTAACAGCCCCTATCCAATGCCCGTTGTGCGGTACTAATTCGATGTTTTGCACGACCAGACCCGGTACAATGACCCATGGCCGTCGACTCCCTGATTTCTCTGTTATTGCTGAGCGCAATCCTGTTGTTATTTGCCGCTTCGGTTTTCCATAAACTCACCGCAGTGCAGCACTTTTTCGCTGTGGTTGCCGATTACCAACTGGCGCCTGACGCCCTCAGTCGACCGTTAGGTTTCGCCCTCATTATTAGCGAACTTAGCGTCTTGATCCTGGCCCTATCCGGCCGCGTCCAATGGGCTTTAGTACTCGCGGTGGTGTTGCTTGCCATCTACAGCATCGGCATTTCGATGAATTTAGTCAGGGGCAGGCGAGATATTGACTGTGGCTGCGCAGGCCCGGCAGCCACCCAGACCTTATCTGAATGGCTTGTGGTGCGAAACGCCACTCTCCTGCTAGTGGCTTTGGCCGCCTTAATCCCTGCCAATAACCGGGCACTGACTTTTCCGGACTGGGTCACTCTCGCTGCGGGACTGGGTGCTATGTGTGGCTTGTACACAGCGGCCAACACGCTCATCGCGAATCACCTGCAACTCACTTCTGATAGGGAAAACCGACTGTGGAAAACGCGTTAATGGCCTCGCTGATAATTCTGTGGATTGTCGTGATCGCATTGGTTCTAGTGGTGATTGCACTGGCTCGCCAAATCGGCGTTCTGCATGAACGCATCGCTCCCGCTGGGGCGTTGGCAACGAGCAATGGACCCAAGGTGGGTGAAGCGTCACCATCACTGACTGTGCAGGATATTTTTGGCAATACCCACCAAATAGGGCCGGAGGGAATTCCCATTCAGGGCGCCACCCAGATCAACGGCGAAAAAAGTCGGCTGATCTTCTTTTTGTCACCCACCTGCCCTGTGTGCAAAACCCTATTGCCTGCGCTGCGTTCCAGTGCCAGGGCTGAACGTAGTTGGCTCGACGTCATGCTTGCCAGTGATGGCGACCCTGATAAACAGCAGGCGTTTGTTGAGCGCGAAAAACTCGGTGAATTCCCTTACGTGTTATCCACCGAACTTGGGATGACATTCCAAGTAGAGAAACTGCCCTATGCGGTGTTGATTGACGAACAAGGTACGGTGCGCGCAAAAGGCCTGGTGAACTCCCGAGAGCATCTCGAGAGCCTTTTTGAAGCGAAAAAACAAGGTATCGCGTCAATCCAGGAGTATTTTCAACAGCAGGGCTGAAGAGCACCTATTGCTGGGTAGGGGTTAAGGCCGATGCAAGGTCGTCATGGCGTTTCGCCAGCGACTGCAAAATTGCATCCCTTCTTGCCACAGGATCCGCTTCAACGTTGCGCCGAAGGCGGGCCACCTCACTGACCGTGTAAGGGACAAAATCGTCAACCAGTTGTTCGCCGCTGAACGTATGCAGTATCCAATTCATGAGCTCAGTCAGCTCTTCGTCGTTAACCGGTGCGGTGGCGGACCCGGGCACTTGAATAAGGAATTTTCGCCCCGCTTCACTGCGAGTAAAGTAGCCAACAAACCCCTTCATCTGCGGCACTTTGCCCTCTAAACCCTGGGCGCCCGCTTGATGACACCCTTGGCAGTTCATCATGTAGTTAAATCGTGCCCGCCGCTCATCTGCGGTTGCGCCGATCGGAACCACCAAACACGCCACTATTGCAGCCAGTCGTGGCAGCAGTCTGACAGTTAACAACAAGTGCTTACTGCGGCCAATCGTCGCCATGAGTCTCTAGCAGCTGTCCGCGTAATTCACCGGCTTTATTGGGCCCCGCGGAACCCCACTGGCCCTTCACCCCATCCACTTCAACTGCGGTAAAGGGGTTAACCGGGGACGCTCCCCCATCGTCAACCAGGTCCAGCACCACGTGATTTAGCGCATTGGCTATTGCCTGTGAGTCCAGCGTACTATTTTGCCCAGCCATGACACCAAAATAGGTCTGGCCGCCGGCATTGATCTGACCCATCAAGCCGAAGGTCACTGAACCAATCAAATACTCCCGTCCGCCATCCAACAATGCCATTTCTCTGGCACGATTTCGGATGGGTGGAAATGCGCCAGGAATACCCTGCCCCGTCGGAAGATGGCAAGCCGCGCAAACCGTGTACGCCTCCCGTCGGGTTGCGGCGTCGTTGTCAATTTTGGCCATGTCGGTGGACGCAGCATTGTCAGCTTTTGCCATACTATCCACTGCGACATCCTGGGTTTGGCTGCTGTCGCTTGGAGAGGCATCATCGCTTTGAGTGCCGCAGGATGCCGCCGTGAATGCGGCCAATAAAATCCAATGTTTCATTGCTCTAACGCAGTCCCAATAACAATTGCCGTCGAGCAATTGTAGGTGAGATTTTTGGTCCCGATACACCAGTTAATGTCGTTTGCCTGTTGTGGCCGATAGATAGGACGGTCCGCTTCGTTTCGATTGCACAAACAAGCGCCGCAGGATGTTTTTCCGCAGCAATCGTTATAAGAAATGATGTAGTTCTTGCCATCCGCAGGATTTTCGCAGGTGCCGATCCAGGTGATAGGCGACATCTCGGTTCCTGGAGGACAGGTATTCATCGATCCACCGCAACACCCACAAAGAAAACCGTCAATGGCACAATATCGCCAGTAATCACAAGAGTTAGGGTCGCCGGTTTCGGCCGGTTGTCCATCTTGGGCTCTAGCAACAGGAAGTAACGGGATTGCCGACACGCCGGTCAAAGCCATCGCCAGGCGGCCCATGAAACTTCTTCGTGCCGTTACTTGAGCGACACCTCGGGTGCGCGATTCGGTCACGCGATCCAGTTTTTTCATTAACCAGTTCATTATCGTGCTCCGTGCACTACGAAAGGCGTTTCCTGACCAAACCCCGTCAAGGTACGCAGGTACTTACCGCTCTTTGCGTCGTAAACATCTAGGGCCATCTCTACGTTGGTAGCAATGATTAACGGGGAGGCCTTATCGCGGGTAATGGCAATGGACAGCGCTGGCGTTTTCAACGGATGTCGAGCCAGGCGTTTTTTGCTTTGCGGATCAAACAACCACAACTCAACGCCAGGATCTTTGTGTGAGCCGTCATAACCTTGCGGATGCATTAATACATACAGCTGACCGTCCGCGTCGCTGATTGCGTAGGTCATGCCGCCAGGTCGCCAGCCCCCGTCATCACCCTGCAGCAGACTCCAACGTTCACCTAAGGTTGCTGCTGGTCCGCTGAGGTCCACTTCCACCATGTCGGCCAGAAAAGTGGGGAAGTAAGCCGTGGAACCCACCATCGCTGGCTTTTCAAACAGAGGATTGGTGTCGATGTCGTTAAAGGCTTGGGTTCGACCACTGGACGCAATAGTGCCATCGGCATTTAATTGGGCCGAGTATAGATCGCCCCCCGCACAAATGGAGGTAAATCCTCGTTTGCCTGTTGGATACGCCAGCGAGCAACCGGGAATGGGTATCTCCCCCACATATTTTCTGTTGACCAAATCCACCACGCTCAGCGATGTGGCTGGATTTAAATTGAAAATTAGAAGCAGCTTTTCATCGTCAATCAGGGTATTGGCAAATTGATTTGGAATGCCGCTGTAACGATTATTGTTGGGCAAGATCACCTCGCCCACTGGGGCCAAGGTCGGTTTATCGTAAATGGTCAAGACGTCGGTCCGCTCGCCGCGGGAACCCCTAGAAAAGAACGTTTCAGCGACGTACATTTCTGGCCGCACAGATGCCTGGTTTACCGTGGCAATAAAAGAGCTATTGAACATGCCCTTGACCTGCTCTGGCAGCGATTCGGCATCCGCATCCAACACATACTGACGACCATCAAGCATGTGAAAAAAGGCCGCATCGTGAACCACAATCCAATGGGGTGGATAAGATTCTGGAAGCGTATTCACTTTGCCCAGGGGCTCAGGTTGAATCTCAGCGTTTGCCAAGCCAAAAAGGCTCAATAGCAGCGCCGTGAAAAGGCTGTCCTTTATCATGATGCTGCCACATTCAAAATTTTGATGTGAGTATAAGCCTCCAGACCTTCTTGGCCGAATTCCACTCCAATACCCGAACACTTGATGCCACCGAAAGGAACATGGGGTGCAATCTCTGCGTGCTTGTTGATATAAACCGTGCCCGCTTCCAGTCGTTCCGCAACTCCCGCCGCGGCCTGGGAGTCATTGCTCCAAACAGATGCGTCTAATCCGAAGATAGTGTTGTTGGCAAGCCCAATGGCCTCGTCTAAATCGGTATAACGAATGATAGGTAGTACCGGACCAAACTGTTCCTCATCGACCAGCCGAACCCCATCGGCCACATCGGCAACCAACGTTATGGGATAAAAATACCCCTGGCCCGTAGGCGCGCCTCCGCAAAGCACTCGCCCGCCCTGCTGTTTGGCGTCTTCAACGAGCTCATTGACCTTATTAAATTGCATTTCATTTTGCAGCGGACCCAGCACGTTGTTTTCATCCATGCCATCACCCATCGGGACATTCGCTGCGTACTCAGCAAGGGCGTTACAGGTTTCATCATAGATGCTGTCATGGACATACAATCGTTTCAGCGCACCGCAGGTTTGTCCGCTGTTGATAAACGAGCCCCAGAACATCCCCTCAGCCATGGCTTTCGGGTCAACGTCCGGCAGCACAATACCTGGATCGTTGCCGCCCAATTCCAGTGTGACCGGCTTGAGGGTGTCGGAGGCACTGGCCATCACTTTTTTTCCGGTAGCAATAGATCCGGTAAAAATGAGTTTACCTATGCCCGGATGTTCGGTGATTTGTGCGCCGAGTTCATTGCCGCCAGAAACGACATTCAACACCCCTGCAGGTACTGCCTCGCTAATGAGTTCTATCATTTTCAAGGTACTTAGCGGCGTATAGGGTGAGGGTTTAATCACTACCGTGTTGCCGGTGCGAATGGCGGGCATGATATGCCATACGGCAATCATCATCGGCCAGTTCCATGGCGTAATTGAACCCACCACACCTATGGGTACTCGGTGTTGTTCAATGCGGCCGCTTTCATTGTCTTGCAACACTTTGACGTCGAGACTTTGTTCCGCGGTATATCGGGTCCACCCAACACACCCACCCAGTTCAAAATTGGAACCCATACCGGCTAAAGGTTTGCCCTGCTCTTGAGTCAGCAGCACCGCCAAGTCGCCCGCGTTGGCCTCGATGATATCGGCCATCTTGTGACAGGCCGCTTTGCGCTCCTCATCACTGGCGCCGCGCCAATGTTGGAAGGCGGTCTCAGCCGCGCTCACGGCATCATTGAGCTGCGCTTGGGACGCCTGTGGACACTGCCCAACCAGCTCTCCGGTGGAGGGGTTGAAAATATCGCAGTGGCTATCCGCCGCTACCTGTTGACCGTTAATGGTCATAGTGAATTGCGATTTCACGGGTGCTGCCTCCGCTTCCTATAAAGTTACATTCAGGATTTCCCGCTCGATTGAGCTAGAGCGGGGAATCCCTTTTTCCTGCAAAAACCGGCGAATCAAAAATTCACTGTGACATCCAGACCATACCACTGAGGTGGGCCGTAAACTGCCGTCCCACCCAGAATACCAAGGTCCAGCGCATAGAGTTTGTATTCCTCGTCGGTGACGTTTTTCACCCATCCACGCACACCCCAGCGTTCATCACTACTGGTCCAGCCAAGGCTAAGGTTAGCCAGTCCGTAAGACCGCTGGAAAGCCGCGCCGCCGTTGGTGACCTCGAGAAACTGATCGTCATACCAGGCGCCATCCACCTGGGCTGCAAAATTGCCGTTGAGGGCGTCCCAATTGTAGCGAAACAGGTAGTTGAAGCTAACGTTGGGCGTATTGGGCAGTTCTCGATCATTGAGGAAATCCACTGGCCAATCAACGGTGAAGCCCACAGGGGTGACTTGAGACTGGGGCGTTTCCACGTTATCCACATCAGAGCCCATAAACGCGGCCCCTAAAATAATGTCCCAGTGGTCATTGGGCAGCAAAATCAGCTCAATTTCCGCACCAATGTTGGTTGCATCGGCGTTTGACACACTGGGAGTCCCATCACTAAAGGTAAACGCCTGGTAGTCATCGTAGTCGTAATAGTAGGTGGTAGCGTTAAGCCGGGCTAAACCGTCCGCAAGGTCCATTTTTAGACCCAACTCGAAGGACGTGAGCACCTCCTCGTCGTGGCGAATCCGATCCAGACCAACGTTGGCTGACGGGGCGAAGTTGCCACCTTTAATCCCGCGATTGATGGAACCAAAAATCAGGGTGTCCTGGCTGGCTTGATAATTCAACTGCAGACGAGCAGCGAAATCTCCGAAATCCACTTCATCCACGTCGCTACCAGCAGCTCTGGCTGCAGCGTTCAAATCGAACAATCCAGGAACCGAGATACCATCGTTGGCCGACTCAAACGCGGTGACGAAACGGAAATCTTTATCATCCTGAGACCACCGCAAACCACCAATGAATGTCCATTGCTCTGTAAGATCCCACTCCCCCTGACCGAACAATGACCAGTTTCTGGAATCCAGGGTGTAATCCTGCACCACGGCTGGGCCATTTAACGTCGTCGGGTCGAACCCAAGCTCTGCTGCTACACCGGCAACCGGAGCACCACCGGTGATCACTTCAGCATCGGTCTCGGTATCCAGAAAATAGGCACCCACCTGCCAACGAGTGGTTTCACTGGAGCCAGCAAAACGGAACTCCTGACTGATCTGGGTGAAATCAGCCACCGTCGTAAACTCAATGATTGGCACGGGAATTCCGTCTCCGTCTTCGGAGTAAAATTTGTCCAGGTCGGAATAGTTGGTGATCGAGGTAAAATCCCAACCGTTATCCATGGCCCAATCAAAACGGGCAGTGAAACTGTTCGTTTCCCGATCTAAAAACCCGGAAAAGTCGGAAAAATGCTGAAACGGCGTAGGGTGATCACCATCAAAAATGGTCAGCCCTGCCTCATCAACCGGTGCAAAACACTCCAATTGGCTAGGACAAAAGAAAATATCGGCTGTCGCTGCAGCCGGGGCTCCGATGACGTTCGTGACGAAATCCGTGAATTCTGGAGGAATAAACGCGTCAGCATTGTCCGCGTAAGGAAGAAAACTGTATCCCCCTGTTGGCACATCATCATCGTCAGTTCGCTTATAGCTCAGTTCAAGCTTGCCCTTGTCGCCCAAGTCAAACTGCAGCGCACCTCGGAAAGCGATACCGTTGCTGCCACCTAGGTCTGTGCCACTGGGAGGTAGAGGGTTTCCTTCCGGAAAAGGCGCGGATTCAATAAATCCATCGGATTCTTCTGAGCGCACAGCAAAACGATAACGAATGGTGTCGGATATGGATCCGCCAATCGCCCCTTCAACAGCAAACTTCCCGAACTCAGCACCCAGCAAGGACACGTAACCGTTAGTTTCTGCATCATCGGCACCGCGAGTCACGTAATGAATCACACCACCGGTGGCGTTTCTCCCAAACAGCGTACCCTGAGGCCCCCGTAACACTTCCACCCTCTCAACATCAAAGAGCTGACCGCTGAGGGCGTTCATGCTTGCCACGTAGGCATCGTCAATGTACACCGCCACTGGCGCTTCCAGATTATCGGTGAAGTTGTTTTGGGATACCCCTCGAATATTGAACACCGTTAAATTTGGCGAAAAGGCGGTCATCTGCAGACCTGGCACCTGCTCGGTAATCTCAACAGTGTTGGTAACCCCCAGCGCCTTCATTTGATCGCCGGAAAACGCGGTCACTGATATACCCACATCCTGCAAATTTTGTTCTCGTTTTTGGGCCGTAACCACCACCTCTTCCAAAAGCTGGGCATTGGCACTGCCCACGATAGACATAGCCGCAAACAGCAAAGTGTGTCGACAGGCACTTAATCGCTGCGAATATTTCATGTTGTCTCTCCAGTTAAATCATTAACAGCAGTCAGCAAAACTTCGGCGCAAAGGCCGATTTCAAGGGTTGCGCTAGGGTCCAAGACAGAAACCGCAGACGCGGGGGTCAGCAGAACACCAGAGCTACCATAAATAGGCATCCTGGGATGGCATTGACAGCGTTGTGTCCTCCTTTGCCCAATACATTGACGTAGATAAATCGCTAAAACCGGCCCTACCACCAAAGCTGGCCTAGCCCCCTTTGGAAAACCCGGAGACAAATGCTCCGACAAGAAGTTTTCGCTCGTTCTGTCTGTAGACGCCCACCCCGTTTCTCCCGGTGATCTCTGTCGTTTTCCCTACTTAAATTTCAGCCGCGTGAATTTTTGGA
This sequence comes from uncultured Gammaproteobacteria bacterium, assembly GCA_964559945.1. Classification (GTDB taxonomy): domain Bacteria; phylum Pseudomonadota; class Gammaproteobacteria; order Xanthomonadales; family SZUA-38; genus JANQOZ01. The sequence goes on from CAZLJY010000068.1 coordinate 9,211, forward strand.
TGGGAAGGCTCGGGGCGTCATATGAGTCCAAAAACCTTCACAAAAAATTGATGTATGGGAGTTTCCTGGACTTTGGGCAAAGAAAATTGATAATTTAGATCAATTAATTGACATTATCGATCAAACACAATGCAACAAGAGCCCTCGATCTCCAGCACGGTCGTCCAATCGCTATGCAATGCCATTGGTGATTCGTCGGATCTAACCCGGCGGGCTCTTCGCAAGTTCGAGTTAACATCCATCACCACCACCACTAGCTATCATCGAGTTTCGCTGAGACGTTACTTGGCAATGTTTGAGTGGTTGGCCGTTGAGATGGACCGACCTAACCTGGGTCTGGAAATTTCCGCCGAAACCGGCGTGGAGACTATTGGTGCTGTGGGATATCTGTTCCTTAGCTCTGGAACCTTAGAACAGGGTTTGCGCAGCCTAGTGCGAAATGTATCAGCCATCCAAGACGTGTCTCCTATGGAGTTGAGCGTCGACAACCGTTTCGCAATAGTGCGTTACCGAGTGGCTCACGGGAACCTGGCTGGCGGCCGGCAAGACAACGAGTACACACTAGCCTTCATCTGGCGACTTATTCAGATATTTTCCGCCAATCGCTGTCCTTTAGTTCAAGTCGACTTTGAACATTCAATGCCGCCGGACGTCCGCCAGCACAGAAGTCTTTTCCAGGCGCCAGTGTTGTTTAACCAAGCCAACAATAATATCTATTTGCCACTCAGTGCGATGTCGATGACCTCAGCGGCGTTGGATTCTCATCTATATCCAATTTTGGAAGCTCAGGTGAACGAGTCTGTAGCCCTGTTGGCACAAGCCACCAAATTTTCCGACCAAGTGATCCAGGTTTTGTCCGACGAGTTGCTGCGCGAGGGCGCAAGAGCGCATAACGTCGCCGCACGGATGGGTATATCAACCGCCACCCTGCATAGGCGACTGCGTTCTGAATCCACAAGTTTCAAAAGCCTACTGGATGCCCATTGCAAAATGCTTGCGCAACGCATGATGTCCCTAGACTCCATTACCATCGCAACAATGGCCCGACGTTTGGGTTATGCCGAAAGTGCCTGCCTGACCCGAGCCTTCCGACGCTGGTTTGGAATGACGCCAAGCCAGTACCGCAAACACAGAAAGACCTTAAGCAGCGCTGCCGAAGCAAGCCAATGAATTTTCCCGCCAATCAAGATCGGGAATTCTCGAAATCTCCAAGTTCAGCGAGGCTCCTATGAAAGCCCCCATTGCACTAACGATACTGCTGTGTGCGGCACTGACAGCGTGCCAAGCCCAGAAAACGTCACCGCTAGGCTCGCCCTCCAACGCGAAACCCGGGCGACCCAACATTTTGCTCATTGTCGCGGATGACATGGGATGGTCAGACTTAGGCAGTTTCGGCGGAGAAATAGACACACCAAATCTTGATGCATTGGCTTTTGCGGGTATGCGGCTGACCAATTTCCACACTGCAACCATGTGCTCACCGTCCCGGGCGATGCTATTGACCGGCGTTGATGCCCACAAGGCTGGCTTCGGTAACATGCTGGAAGAATTGGCACCCAATCAAAAGGGCCAACCGGGCTACGAAGCGCAACTCACCAACAACGTTGTGACCATCGCCACCTTACTGAAGGATTCAGGTTACCGAACCTATCTCACCGGAAAATGGCATTTGGGAAATCAACCAGAAAGCTTGCCCGGTCGGCGCGGCTTTCAACGCTCTTTAGTACTGGGCAGCGGAGGGGCCAGTCATTTTGCCGACATGAAGCCAGCCTATGCCCCGACCCCGGATGCCAAAGCCACCTATCTTAAAGATGACAAACGGCTCACAGCTTTACCGGATAACTTCAACTACTCCTCTCAGTTCCATGCTGACGAACTCATCCGTTATCTAAGCGAGGACCAAGGCAGCGATGCCCCCTTCTTTGCGATGCTGTCATTTACCGCGCCTCATTGGCCCCTGCAAGCCCCTGACAACGCCCTTGAAAAGTATCGGGGCAGGTATGCCATGGGTTACGACAAAATTCTTGATGATCGCCTTAGGGCGATGAAACGTTTGGGCTTAATCCCTGCCGATTCTCAAGCGGCCATTAGGCCACCGAAGGGAAAACCCTGGAACACCTTGAGTGACCAAGACCGTCAGCTTGAAGCGCGGAGTATGGAAGTGTATGCCGCTATGGTTGATGAAATGGATGTTCATACCGGGCGTGTGATTGAGCACTTAAGAGCCAATGGCGAATTGGACAATACCGTTGTCATTTTTCTTTCTGATAACGGCGCAGAAGGTCATGACCTGGACGAGACCTGGCCTGCCGAGATGTTTCCGAAAATCCGCAAAGTCATCGACGCCAGCTTCGATTTCAGTTTTGATGCAATGGGGAAAGTGAACTCCTACGTACTGTATGGCCCAAACTGGGCCAGGGTCGGTTCAGTGACCGGTCGTCTGCACAAAGCGTTCCCCACAGAAGGTGGCACCAGAGCCGCGGCTTTTATTCATTATCCCAAAGCATTTTCTGACGGCAGCATCAACAACGCGGTCACCTCCATCAAAGACATAGCGCCGACGGTGTTGGAGTTGGCTGGGGTCGCCAGCCCTCCAGGTGAATATCAGGGAAGACATGTGGAGCCCATTAGTGGTTTGTCGCTGGTGCCCTTATTGCATCAACGCACCCTCCCTCCCCGAGTGTTGGGGCATGAATTGATGGGTAAACGCTCAATGAGGAAAGGCGACTGGAAATTGATCTATTTGCCGCCGCCCTACGGCACCAACACCTGGCAATTGTTTAATCTGACCCACGATCCTGGAGAACTTGAAGATCTGGCCCAACGTCACCCGAAAAAATTCCACGAGTTAATGACACAGTGGGAACAGCATGCGCAAGCCAATGGCATCATTGTGCCAGACTGGGTCAGTGGTTATTAGCAGTCACTTCAGCACGGGCCTTTTCCAACTGCGGTGTCGGCAATTTCTCGTAGCGCCGTTAGGTCGAGAAACGATCCAGTCCCGGTTCTGTCCTGTGAGAAAATCCCACTCGGAGCAACCATGGTCAGGGCTTGAATATGGCCTATCAAACAGGACAATGACTGTCCGCGGAAAAACTTGAGAACCATCTTATGACACGCTTGCTGATTTTCGCCATCCTCACAATGACCGGATGCGCAACCGCGCCTAGCTCCAGTCAACGGCCACTCAACCCCGGCACCGACTGGGTCGCCCACTCTCCAGAATGGAAACAGAAGGCCGCCGATGTCTATCAACAGGCGACGGACTATGTGCTGGCAACCGGCTCGCATTTTGGCGAAAAGCAGTGGGCGGTCATCATGGACCTGGACGAAACCGTGCTTAACAATGTCCAGTACCAGGTGAGGTTGGAAAGGGCAGGAGAAACCTACACTCCTGAATCTTGGTACCAATGGACGCAAGAGGAAGCGGCCACCCTGGTGCCCGGCGCACAATCGTTTATCAAAGCGGTCAATACCGCGGGAGGTCATGTGGCGTTCGTGACCAATCGCAAAGATTTTGAGCAACTAGCCACGGAAAACAATCTGGCCAAACTGGGTTTGTATCGGGGTAAACAGTTTCGAGTTTTGCTGACCCGAGCAACGCCAGATGCTAGCGGCGATAAAGAGCAACGTTTTGCCCAGGTTAGCAACCTCCTTAGCGCTCAAGGCTACCCCGATACCCAGGTCATTGCATTTATCGGTGACAACGTCGGTGACACACCAAAACTCGAAGGCCCACAGCGGTTCTTTTGTATCGACCAAGGCGCCATGTACGGCGAACCCTGCGCGGGACCTTTCGATTCGACCCAGCGGTGACGCACACAGGGAATTCGCGATTTTCGTTAGCGTTGACCCGAGGACTAAGCCAGGGTTATTGAGGTTATAGCGTCATTCACTTGGCGCGGTAGCCGTCGTCCCACTGGCAGACCATGTTTTTTGGATCTGCTGCCACAAATTCGCCAACCTGACGATACCGCCCGATGATGGTTCAAATCTGCCCACATGGTCAGTGGGAGCTGCATCAGTTTGAACCACGATGCCCCACAACGTCTCAGTTTCAGTGGGAGTCGCCGCATACCGAACATCTCCAACTCGATACTCTCCGTTGGCCGGCAAGTACCCCATATAGCCTTGAGAAAAGTGGGCGAACCGCTGAATATCTTTCCAAGATTGGCTATCAGGAGCGACCCCGGCCCATGAAATCCTCGGGTCAGCAACGGGTACAGTTTCTCCCGTCCAGCGCACCGTTCCTAAGGGTCCGGCGCCCACGCCATCAATATAAAATTGGCCATTGTGTTCATATACCGTTCGCCAAACCAGAAGATTGCCTAGGGTCGGCAAGGTGCGCAAATAGTTCCCTTGATGACCTCGGGACCTAGCAGTTTCAATGGCTACAGTTTCCACCCGGTTTTGCTGTATGGCACCAACAAACAGATACACCAACAGCCATATCAAACCAGTGACTGCAATCCACCGGCGCGAAGTCCTGGCGGCAAACACCGTGGCGATCAATAACGGCACGGTCACCAACGGATCTATCACCGACACCAAGTCCAACGATAGGCGGTGATCGGAAACTGGCCACAGCAAAGATGTGCCGTAGCTGGTGCACAGATCTAACGGGCCATGAGTAACAAATCCCGCAACACTCCAGATCAATACCTCAGAAAAGCGCAGCGCCCATAATCTACCCAACAACAGGTAGAACAGCCCAGCACAAAGCAAGCCACCAAGGGGCGCGAAGAACAAGGAATGGGTGAAGTGTCGATGATATTCCCAAGCCAGCACAGGGTCCGCGCTTGATTGGATGAAAATATCGATGTCGGGCGCCATTGCGGCAAGGGCGCCAATGACCGCGGCCTTGCCAAGACGCGCCGGGTCACTGACCGATTGGGCTGCGAGGGCACCGAGAGCACCCTGGCTTATGGGATCCATAATCCTTCAACACCTGGTCAAAGGAGCAAGAGCGTAGCCATAAACCGTCGCTGAATCCAGCATCCATCGAGCGCTATTTATCGTTGATCGTCTTCTGCCACCCAAGGACCTGGAATCCAGTGACCTGCAGCGTTTAAGAAACTGCCACGATACTCCCAGCCATTGGCGAATCGCCGGTGAATAAGGAAGCCATTACCTACTTCAGAGGCTGGCGCTGCCATTGTGATTTTTTGCCGCCCCCCTTTTGCCACCGGCAAACTTTCAAAGCTGTTTGAAAATAGCCCCTCAATCAGCTCGGTCAGGTCCGTTGCGACATTGTTTCCCAACATCGGATCCGATGTCCCTATTGGCGGCTCCACAGTGGCGGTGTTTTCCAATGACCCCTCCGTGGTTGCGGCTACCGTGACGGTCAAGGTATAGACAACCTCAGCATTCGCCGCCAGGTCGACCTGATCCAGAAGGTCCCCGCTGCCAAAGGCCGAACAGCTCGCGCCCGGACCGGCCTCGCAAATCCAACTGGCGCCGGACAGCGGCAACTCAACGAGGTTTTCGACGATCGCGCCGCTCACTGCATCGGGACCTGCGTTACCCACGGTTATGACGTAGTCCAACAACCCGTTGAGGGCCGCACTGGCTCGACCGTCTGAGTTCAGGATGTACAAGTCCGCCTGGGGCCCCGGATTTACCACTTGGTAGGTTTCATCCAGCTGAGGTTCGCTGCTTGCCAATCGATTCCCGGCTAAATCTTCGATGACTTGGCTGGGACGTAAGTTGACACCCACAATCCCATTTAAATTGGGTAATGTGCCCCCACTCACAGTCAGATCAAATACCATCGAAGAGATTGGAACCACTGAGGTCACCTGAGCGGTGGTCGGCCCATCCACCTCAAAGTCTACTGCAATCGGTGGCACCACAGGCTCACTAAACGTAGCCTGAAAAACCAACTCATCAGCGTCGGTGACTTGATCCAATGGCAATCGTCTTTCAAACGCCAGTAAGGTGGGTCTGATTGCGTCAAAATTCACAACGTTATCGATGCTGACGGACGGCTGGTTAGGTTGCCCAACGCCATTTTGCGCAGCACCGGCGGGAACTCGGATGGACACGGTACCGGGAAGCGACATACCACTAACTGCGACTGAGTATTCACTTCCTGTGCCAGTCACCGATGCCTGAGTGGGCCCTGCGGTACCGCCAAGAATGACATCGGCGGCATCAAACCCCGTCACCGCTTCACTAAAGCTCACCGAAAATAGGATGGGCACTAGACGAGCCGGATCTGCTTGACTCGACCCTTGTTCCACACTAACGCTGATCGGCACACCCGCGATCAGTGCGCTCATGGGGAAGGTTAGCAAAGCCAGCATCAACAGCGTTGAGCCAGGACGATGGAAGCGTTGGTGGCGCTTTGGGCTTATAGGCAACATCCGTCAACTATCGGCAGAGCGGCAGAAAACCTAAATTGACTTGAAGCCGTGGCTCTGGTGAAACGCTGCCAAATGCTGCCAAACGCTGTGAGTGCGCAAAGGCTATCCGAAGGCTCACCCCAGCCTTATCTATCAGTACGCTACTCGGTATCCACTACCGTACCCCCAAGGGTGGCGGAACGCCCCTGAAAACTAGCCACCAATTTGTCCGCTTGGTTAGTCACCATCACTTCATAGAGGCCAGACCGTCTTCCACGGTGGCGTTCACTGGCTGTGGCAATAAGCCTGTCTCCTAGTTTCGCCGGCCTGACGAAATCAATGGTCGCACTGGCAGCAACGGTGACTTCGTTGTATCCATTACAGGCAAAGGCAAACGCCGAGTCCGCCAAGGTAAATATATAACCGCCATGGCAAATCTGATGACCATTAACCATCTTCGGTTGCACCGTCATGGTGACCTCTGCCTGGCCCGGAGTTGCCACATTCACCACCATCTCTAGTCCCCTACTGGCAGCGTCTTCTGAGAGCATTTTGTTTGCGCAGGCGGCCGCAAGCTGGTTTGCACGTTTGTTAGATTGGGACAATGGGGTTTCCTTACTCATTGACCAATTCAATGGTTCGCAGGCTATTGAGCAGTTTGCCCATGTCGGCAGCTCCCATAGCCTGTTCGATCTTCAACTGATAGTCAGCGGCGAGTTTACGCAGATCGTCAAATACTTTGTGACCCGACTGAGTCAGCACAATGGGCTGGCGGCGGCGATCGCTTACATCCTCTGCCCGGGTTATCCATCCCAGCTTTTCCAGTTTGACCACCGCCCTTGAGACCTTTGATTTTTCCAGTCCACTTTCATCGGTGATCTGGCCGGCTGTCAACGGCCCCAACTGACCAATGTTGAACAACACTCGCCACTGAGTTCTGTTTAGACCGTACCGCTTGCGATAGAGATCGGAAAACCCCTGGCTGCTTTTTTCAGCAGCCTGGTACAACCGATAAGGTAGAAATTGCTCTAAATCGAACACGGCGACGCCTTGCGTTGTTAGTTGCATTCGCAACTGTTATAGTCCATTCCGCTAAAGCGAGCAAGGATTGTCAGCGCTTTTACCCAAAACTATTGCCAACACAACCCGGAGCCCACCCTCATGGCCAAGCCTTTTGCCTCCTCCCAAGATCTGACCGAGAAAACAGAAACTCTGGAAGTACTCGCTGACGGTGTCTACGCCTTGACCGCCGAAGGCGACCCTAACGTGGGCGCTGTTGAGGGTGAGGATTTCATCGTCTGTATTGAGGCCAGAGCCACACCGGCTGCCGCCCGTGACTGGTTAAGCCAACTAAGAGAGCACACCGATAAACCGGTTAAATATTTGGTGTTAACTCACTATCACGCGGTAAGAGTGTTGGGCGCTAGCGCCTTTGATGCAGAGTCAATAATTACGTCCACCACCACTAAAACGCTGATCGAGGAGCGAGGCAAACAAGATTGGGAGAGCGAATTTGGCCGTATGCCAAGACTCTTCAAAGAGCCCCAAGAAATCCCAGGATTGACACACCCTGACATCACCTTCGAAAATCATTTGCGCATCAATCTGGGTGGCCATAGAGGGACATTGGAACTAGATTTCTGCGGGCGCGGTCATACCGCTGGCGATATTGCGGTATGGCACCCCCAATCAAAAACCCTGTTTGCCGGGGATTTGGTTGAGGCCCAGGCGGCTTTGTACACCGGCGATGCCTTTCATGGTGACTGGTCCACCGGCACCCTGGACAAGGTCAAAGCCTACGGTGCTGAGATGCTGGTGGGCGGTCGCGGAGCAGTGGCTAGAGGCGCCGATGAGGTCAACGCAGCTATCGAACAAACCCGAGGGTTTCTCACCGGGATGATTGAGAATATTACCCCCGTCCACGAGGCCGGTGGCACGTTAAAAGAGGCTTTTGAACGAACCCACAAAGCACTGGCACCCAAATTTGGTGCCTGGCCAATTTTCGAACACTGCCTGCCCTTCAACGTGCAACGGTATTGGGACGAGCTTGACGGCATAGACTGGCCGCGTATCTGGACTATGGAGCGGGACCGGGAAGTCTGGGACCAACTGCAAGACTGATCCCCATGGCCAGGGAAAATTTCGCCCACCTGCCGCGTCACAAACAATACCAAGCCACCTCCACTGGGCCGGCAAATGACAGCGCGCCGGTGGTCATCGTCGGCGGCGGCCCGGTTGGCCTTACCGCTGCTCTTGACCTAGGCCAACGAGGCCACCGGGTAGTGCTCCTTAACCAGTTGGATTTCATCGCCGCTGGGTCAAAGGCTATCTGTTTCGCCAAGCGCACTCTGGACATCTGGAACCGGCTAGAAGTCGGTCAACGTATGGTGGACAAAGGTGTGATTTGGAATGTGGGTAAAGTATTTCGCGGCGCAGGCCGCGAACCCATTTTTGAATTTGACGTGCTGCCGGTCAAAGACCAGGAAATGCCCGGATTCATCAACCTCCAGCAATACTGGGCCGAAGAATTTCTCGTTGATTCGATCAATGAACTCCATAACGTAGAGCTAAGATGGGGCCATCAGGTGTCTGCCTTGGATGCCACAACTCGCACACTGACGGTTGACACTGAGGACGGTCAATACACCCTTTCCGCAGACTGGATTATTGCGAGCGATGGCTGCCACTCCCCCATTCGCATGATGCTAGGCCTGGATTTCGAAGGGCGGGTCTTTGAGGATAACTTTCTCATCGCCGACGTAAAGTTTAAAGACCAACGGCCTTCGGAGCGCTGGTTCTGGTTTGACCCCCCCTGGGGCGGTGCATCGTCGTTACTTCACAAACAACCCGATGATGTCTGGCGACTGGATTTTCAGCTGGGATGGGACGTAGACCGTGAGGCGGCCGTCAAGCCGGACCACGTCGAACCGCTGGTGCGCGGCATGATAGGCAATGAAATCCAATTCAGCAAAGAATGGTACTCGGTGTACACCTTTCAATGCCGGCGTATGGCGCGCTTTGTTCACGGCCGAATTATCTTCATCGGTGACTCCGCTCACCTGGTATCGCCCTTTGGCGCCAGAGGATGTAACGGCGGCATTGCCGATGCCGATAACCTGATATGGAAACTGGATGCGGTAATCGGCGGGGCTAACTCAGAGCTGATCGAGACGTATAACGATGAGGCGGTGATTACCGCAGATGAAAATATCCTTAACTCTAGCCGCTCAACCGATTTCATGACCCCAAAATCACCAGTCAGTCAAGCATACCGTGATGCCGTACTGGACCTGGCCACCCACTATAGCTTCGCACGCCCCTTCGTTAACTCTGGCCGCCTATCAACGCCAGTATGCTACCCAACCAGTTCATTGGTGTTAGCAGATACCGACCCCTGGACCTATGGTGTGCCTCCTGGACAGCCGGCCATAGACGCACCACTTGACGACGGATGGCTACTCAAACGGCTGGGCGGTCATTGGTCATTGTTAACCCCAAGGCCGCTCACTGACACCACTATCAGGAACGTGGTTATTCAGTCTGAGTTTGCCCGCCAGCGATATGGGCTCAATGACGACGGCGCTTATCTCATACGCCCAGATCAATACGTAGCCGCGCGATGGAAACACTTCACACCAGAAAATTTAGAGCAAATCCCATGGCTAAACTGAACACCAAACCCAACCTTCCCCAAGCGGACGACGCCTATCAACTCATCATCGATTTACATGAAGGCTGCAGCGAACAGGAAAGCCATCGTCGCAACGCCAAACTAGTGCTTTGTTTAGCCAATCATATCGGGGACTTGGAAGTCCTGTCTCAAGCCGTTGCCATCGCGGCCTCACCTTCAGAATAAACTCTCACTGAAAATCGATAATCGTTGCGAAAAAAGGCAATACCCAACATAGTGTGACGAGACTCATTTAGAAGCATTATTGATGACCGCGCCAACCGATTTTTCGACCGAACGACTAAACCAATGGATGAGCCATCATGTGGAGGGATTCCGCGGGCCATTGACGGCAAAAAAATTTCCCGGCGGCCAGTCCAATCCAACATTTGAACTCAGTGCCGCCTCTGGCCAATATGTAATGCGTAAGAAACCGGCGGGGAAACTACTGCCAGGCGCCCATGCAGTGGAGCGGGAATATCGCATCATTGCCGCCTTAGGCAAGCAAAACCTACCGGTACCGAAAGCCTATGGCCTGTGCGACGACAGCGAAGTCCTCGGCACCCCCTTTTACGTCATGGAAAAAATGGATGGACGCATTTTCTGGGACCCTACCCTACCGGAACTTGATCAGCCAAAACGTCGCGAGGCCTACTTTTCCATGGTTGATGTGTTGGCCCATTTGCACCAGGTGAATATCGACGATGCCGGCTTAAGCGACTATGGTAAACACGGTCACTACATCGCTCGCCAAATCGCCCTTTGGTCTCGACAATATCAACAAGATGACAAAGCTGGGCGAAATCCCCATATGGACCGCCTCTGCCAATGGCTGGCCGATAACATTCCCGATGATGGCGACCCAACAACCATCGTGCACGGTGACTATCGCTGCGACAATCTGGTTTTTCACCCCAAACAAGAACGGGTCATCGCGGTACTGGATTGGGAATTGTCTACATTGGGCAATCCGCTAGCAGATTTTTCCTATCACCTGATGAAATATCGAACACCGCCAGGCTTACCGGCGGGAATGGCTGGGCAAGATCCAGCGCAACTGGGCCTTCCCTCTGAACAAGAATATGTGGAACGGTATTGCCAACAAACCGGTCGATCCAGCATCCCCCAGCTAGAATATTATTTCGCTTTTAATATGTGGCGCTTGGCAGCCATCATTCACGGCATCAAAGGGCGACTTTTGCGAGGCAACGCCTCCAATGCCCAGGCCGGCGCCATGGTGAAATTTCTGGAACCGCTGGCCGCTGAAGCCCAGCATCAAACGGAGCTCGCCAGCGCTCAATAACTTCGCCAACCATGCCAACGTTTATCATCCAAAGTTCCA
>CAZLJY010000069.1:0-20401 GCA_964559945.1 uncultured Gammaproteobacteria bacterium
ATGCTGTCCAGCACAACACCAGGGGCGGGTGGTGAGATTCAGTTAACCGATGCTATTGCTGATTTACTGGCGGAAGAAGACGTCTACTGTTACCGCTTCCAAGGCACACGTTATGACTGTGGCAGCAAGCTTGGGTTTGTTCAGGCTACCGTTGAATTGGCGCTATCTGACCCGGAGATGGGGCAGGCCACCCAGAAAATGCTCAATTCGTTGATGAGCGAATGAGTCCGGCCTGGGTGAAACGCACAAGAGAATCAATCGTAGCATCTAGGTAGTCATCCCGATCGACACCGTCGGTTAATTTCGTCATACCAAAATCGCCCATGCTGTAGGTCAAAGCGCCAATGGTAAAATCTAGTCTGCGAGCGACTTCATCCGGAGGTAGATGAGGTAGGTGCTGGCCAATGGCTGCAAAAAAACGGCGATTGATATCACCGTATTCTCTGGCAAGAAACTCCCTTAGTTCTTCTTTGTACTCCACATACCCGCGGGTAACGATTTGGACAAAATATTCGCCCTGATCAGGGTCAGTGCTTAATCGAAGTGCCGGCGCAATAAATGCTGTCAATAAATCGCTTAGCGAGGGTGGGGCCTCTTTGCTGCTGCGATTCATCACTGAATCAAAGGCTTTTTCGCGTTCGACGTTCAGTCCGTCTAAGTGTCGGCGAAACACTTCTTGCACCAGGTTTTCTTTACTGCCGAAGTGATAGTTGACCGATGCCAGGTTGACCTCCGCAAGCTCCGTCACCTGGCGCAGCGAGGCTCTGACAAACCCGTGGGTCGCAAACAATTTTTCCGCCGCCTGAATAATGCGATGTTTAGTCTGGCCACTGGCCATAAGGCTTGTTTCGATCGTTATTTCTGTGGCAAAAGCCTAGCAGGTAAGACAGGCCCAATTCAAACGGTCGTTGGCATTAAACTTTACGAATTATCCGGTACTTACAACAATATTTCCCGTTGTCAACAGCAACTATTGGTAACTTTGGTCATTTTTCCGCAAACCACTGGCAGATAGGTGTCCTAACCTCGCGTTATTGCGAAAGATTTTGTGGTAACATTTCGCGCTCGATTTTGACTAGATCAATACACATTCAGGAGCCAAGGTGAGCAGTCAACGCACCCTTTCAATTATTAAGCCCGACGCGGTTGCAAAAAACATCATTGGCGAGATTTATCGCCGCTTTGAAGGGGCCGGCCTAAAAATCGTGGCCGCTCAGATGAAGCACTTGAGCAATGAAGAGGCTGGTGGTTTTTATGCCGTGCATAAAGAACGGCCTTTTTATAACGATTTAGTGGGCTTCATGAGCTCAGGACCGGTCATGATCCAGGTTCTGGAAGGTGACAATGCCATTGCCCTTAATCGCGAATTAATGGGGGCAACTAACCCTGCAGAGGCAGCGCCAGGCACCATTCGAGCAGATTTTGCCGATAGCATCGACGCCAACGCAGTCCACGGTTCTGATGCCCCAGAGACCGCGGCTACTGAAATTGCTTTTTTCTTTCCCGGTCTGAGCTGATGTCTGCGGCGTCAGCCACAGCCATGCCCGTTGTCGTCAAAGACGCCAGCGCCGCTGTGGACCGTGCGCTGAAAAAGAATCTGCTGAACTTCGATTTGGCCGGTTTACGTGCTGAGCTCGGTACCTTAGGCGAAAAGCCTTTTCGCGCTCAGCAACTCCTCAAGTGGATTTACCACCAGGGCGTTTCCGATTTTAACGAGATGTCCAACATCTCCATCAAACTGCGACAGCAGTTGGAAGCTCAATACACCATAGCGTTACCTCAGGTTCAGCTAAAAAAGCAGTCGGAAGATGGCACCGTGAAATGGTTGCTAGGTCTGGATGGCGGAAATGCAGTGGAAGTGGTTTTTATCCCGGAAGCCAACCGAGGCACCCTGTGTATCAGCTCTCAAGTAGGTTGCATGCTCAACTGCACGTTCTGCTCGACCGCCACCCAGGGGTTCAGCCGGAACTTAACCACTGCTGAAATTATTGGCCAGGTGTTGGTGGCTGCCAGAGAACTAGGGCACACCCAAGCGCGTCGAAAAATCACCAATGTCGTGTTTATGGGTATGGGTGAGCCTTTGCTGAATCCTGACAATGTTTTCCCAGCAATCAATTTACTGCTGGAAGATTTGGCGATGGGCTTTGCTGCGCGCCGAGTCACCATCAGTACTGCTGGCTTGGTGCCTGGGATCGATAAACTGAGAGAGGCCACTGATGTCAGCCTGGCGGTATCGTTGCACGCGGCGGAAAACACCCTCAGGACGTCACTGGTTCCGTTGAATCGGAAATACCCTATTGCTGAACTTCTGGCAGCCTGCAATCGCTACGTGGCCGGAAAGTCTAGAGCTCAAATCACCTTTGAATATACGTTGATTGATGGCGTCAATGATGAACCTGAACATGCCCAGGCGCTGGTCAGACTGATGCGGCAGGTTCCTTCAAAGCTCAATTTGATTCCATTCAATCCGTTCCCTGGCACCCAATACCAACGATCTTCAATGGATCGCATTGAGGCTTTTCAACGCATAGTTCAGGCTGCCGGCGTAGTGGCGACCCTTCGCAAAACCCGAGGCGACGACATTGATGCCGCCTGTGGCCAGTTGGTTGGCCAAGTGAAAGACCGGACCAAACGACAACTGCGCCATCGCAACAAGCTGCAGGCTGGGCAGGGTATGGCTTAATGAGTATCAAGGTGCAAAAATTTTCTGGCTGGCTGATTATCCTTATCCTGCTGGCTGGCTGCGCATCCAGTGGCAACAGTACTCAACGTACCCGTGAACAGAAATCCAATGCCGCCTATAACGCTGCGGAGACTAATACCCAATTAGCGGTAGGTTATCTGGAGAAAGGTGATACGGAAGTGGCCTTGGAAAAAATTCGTCGAGCGTTGTTGCAAGATCCAGAGTCCGCCGGCGCCCATACCGTCGCCGGCGTCATATTCGAACGAATTAATCTGTTTGATGATGCAGAGAAGCATTATCGCCAAGCTGCAAAATTGTCGCCAAACAATGGTGACGTGCTGAATAACTATGGGCAGTTTCTGTGTAAGGTTAAGCGCTTCGATGAGTCCATCACCTACTTTGATCGAGCTGTTTCTCAGCCGTTTTATGAAAATCGCGAAGTCGCTCTCACTAACGCTGGAACCTGCTTGGAACAATCGGGTGACCTAGTGTCTGCTGAACAGCGATATCGTCAGGCTCTTGATGCCAACGGGCAATATCCTGATGCTTTATTTTTGTTAAGTCGCTCGCTTTGCAAGCGCGGCGACGATTTTCGGGCGAGGGCATTTCTGCAGAGATTGCAGGCCGCTGGGGGTGATTCACCGGAATCCCTTTGGCTATGCTACGCCATCGAATCACGTATGGGTGATACTAAGACCGCCAGCGATTGTGCCAGCCAGCTTAAGTCCTATTTCCCGGAATCAAGCCAGGCCCAACGACTGGGGCAAGGGGATAATAATAATGAGTACTGCGGATAGTTCGATGAACGAACATGCAGAGGTGGATGAGGGCCTTAAGGCTGCTCAAGCCCTTGGTGCCAGACTACTTGAAGCGCGCCAACGTCGCCAACTGAGCGAGCGGGAGTTAGCGCGCCAGATAAATCTGACGGGATATACCATCACCCGGATCGAATCCGGTGATTGGGATCAACTAGGCGCCCCCGTGTACCTGCGCGGGTACGTGTATGGACTTGCACGAATTCTTGAGGTGGATTGCTCCTCGGCTGAGATCTATTTTGAATCCAGAGAACGGGCCGCAGAAACGACCCATCAGTCAGATTTCCTGGTCACTCCTAAGCCTACCGCCTTTGACCATTCACACCGGTTAATGGGGTATGTGGCAGCCACAGCGCTGCTGGCCATTCCTATTACCTGGCTGGTTATGGGCGCTTTTGACGGACAAATCCGGTCGCCGGCATCATCCCCAGTGGTTGCAACGAACGCTAATCCATCAAGCTCAGATAGCGCGACAAACAATCCGGGACAAGGGGTCTTGCCCTCCAGGATGGAACCTCGATTGGCATCCATGGCGCCTTTGCCGGAGTTGTTGAAAACTCCAGCGGTGCCGCCTCCCGCACCGCTTTTGCCAGCGCCAATACTGCACCTGGATTTCCAAGAAGAAGCGTGGCTTGAAGTCCACGATCTGAAAGGTAAGCGGTTGGCCTATGGTCTGATTGCAGCAGGAACCCGCCAATCATTTGATAGTGGCCTTGGCTTGTCGGTTCGTGTGGGCAATGCTGACGCTGTTGGCGCCTACCTGGATGATGCTATCTTCGCCCTTGAACCTCACATTAAGGCAGAGCTGGCTGAATTTTCGCTTCCCGCACAGTAGTGTCGGGCGATTGCCGCCGCGCTGATTGTCCCTGATTGCCGCTTTCAGTGGTAATCCAACGCCTGCATAGATAAATACCCGCAGGCACTCGTTTTACGGAGCTTTCATGCCGATCCAACGCGTTAAGGGAATGTACGATCTCGTTCCCGAACATACTCCAACTTGGCAAAAAATTGAGTCTGCCGCGAGCCGTCTGCTCAACAATTATGGTTACGGCGAAATTCGCTTGCCTGTGCTTGAGCGAAGCGAGCTATTTAGCCGGGCCATTGGTTTAGCGACAGACGTGGTCTCCAAAGAAATGTACAGCTTCGTCGATCGCAACGACGAGTCCTTAAGTCTAAGGCCGGAGGGCACTGCCGGTTGCATCCGCGCGGCCATTGCCGGCGGACTGTTAAATGGCCATGCCATCAAACTCTGGTACCACGGGGCAATGTTTCGGCGGGAAAACGTTCAAAAGGGCCGAAACCGGCAGTTTTACCAGACAGGCGCCGAAGTTCTTGGCCTGCCTGGGCCAGACATTGATGCCGAAATGATCAGCATGTTGAACCGTTTGTGGCAGGATTTGGACATTTCCGGATTGACTCTTGAAATCAACTCGCTGGGGACCCGCCAGTCGCGCCAATATTATCGAGAACAACTGTTGACCTATCTCAATGATCAGCATGATCTTCTCGACGACGATAGCATTCGGCGTCTGGATTCGAACCCATTGCGGATTCTGGATAGTAAAAACCCTGCAATGGCCGATTTGATCGCTAATGCACCCAGTTTGTTAGATTCCTTAGACGACGAGTCTAAAGAGCATTTTGCCCAACTCACCTCCATGCTCGATGAGGGTGGGGTGAGTTTCCAGGTGAACCCTAGGCTCGTGAGAGGATTGGATTACTACAGTCGGACGGTTTTCGAATTCAAAACCGACGAACTGGGGAGCCAGGGAACGGTCTGTGCTGGCGGGCGGTATGACGGCTTAGTGGAGATGCTTGATGGCCCCTCCACCCCAGGAATTGGCTTTTCTATGGGGGTTGACCGGCTGGTCGCGCTGGTTCAACAGCAAGGAAAATCCTGTCCTGCGCCTCTACCTCACGTGTATTTCGTGGCCGCTGGAGAGCAGGCTGGGCAAGTGGCACTGTCCCTGTCAGAGCGTCTTCGTGATACCGTACCCGGCCTGAAGTTGACACAGAATCTGGGTGGTGGCAGTTTTCGCGCCCAATTTAAACGCGCTGATAAAAGTGGTGCCCAGCTAGCGCTGGTCCTTGGCGAGCAAGAATTGGCTGACAAAACGATACAAATCAAGCCATTGCGTAACAAAGGTCAAGCTCAGGTAGTACCGTTTGACGACCTTGCCACTGCTCTAATTAATCAATTAAACGACAGCGCAGCCATTGATAATTTGCCCGTAGCTTGAAAAAATGGCGGGTTACGCGGTCTAAACTCAACAACTAACACGGAGCCAGTACGGCTGTGAGAAACGAATACTACGACGATCACGAGCAAGGCGAAGCCGTCAAGAGCTGGCTGAAAACCAATGGTCTATCCATATTTATGGGTATTGCGCTGGGAATTGGTGGGCTCTATGGATGGCGCTTTTGGCAATCCAGCCAACAAACAGCGCGGGAACAGGCGTCAGCGTCCTATCAGCAACTTCTGGTGGATGTTGAAGGTGAGGTTGAAGCGACTCGGGAATTGCTGGATCAATTTCGACAACGCAGTGACAACGTGGCTTATGCCACATTGGCGGCGTTTTCTCTGGCCGGCAAAGCCGTTGCTGATCGCAACTACACAGAAGCGGTGTCATTGTTACAGTTTGCCGAACAATCCGGTGAGCCGGCAGAGCTGCGGCCAATAGCCGGGCTGCGTATCGCTAGGGTGCTGCTGCAAAACGGACAGCTTGCAGAGGCGATGGCCACAGTAGATCGGCACAGCAACGAACATCACGTTGCATTGGCTGACGAAATCCGCGGCGATATTTTACTGGCCCAAGGAAACAACACGGCTGCCCAGCAAGCCTATCAAAGTGCGTTGGACAATCTATCTGGCGGTGATCGGTCGATGCTTCAGATGAAACTGGACAACTTGGCGGTCGCGCCATCGGCTGAAACTGAGGACGCTACATGAGGCATCCGAAGGCCGTTTTTGCCGGCCAGCCGTCAAATAGCGGCTTACAACAGCTCGCTATCGCCCTGTGCTTGGGGTTGTCTTTGACGCTCCAAGGTTGCTCATGGTTTGGAGACGATGAAAAACTTGGCCCAGCACCGTTAGTCGACTTTGACACCAGCGTAGAAATAGAACGCGTATGGTCGGCGCAGATCGGAAAAGGCGTACCAGAACCTGGCTTTCGATTGTCACCCGTGATTGCCGACTCATCAGTTTTCGCCGCTTCGAGCAATGGCGAAATTAAGGCAGTCAGTATTGATGACGGCAGCACCCTGTGGGAAACACGGCTGGATTTCACAATTACAGCAGGACCTGGGGTTGAGGATGATGTGTTGGTTGTTGGAGGTTTGGACGGCCAAATTGTTGCCCTGTCATCGAAAAGCGGCGAAGAATTGTGGCGATCTCAAGCCTCATCAGATGTCATTGCCGCACCAGTGGTGCATCGCGGCACAGTGGTGGTTCGATCTGAGGACAGCCGTATCTACGGCTTACAGGCCAGCAACGGTCGACGCAACTGGGTGTTTGACAGTGCGGTTCCGGCACTGACCTTACATGGCAATGGCGACCCAGTGGCCAGCGCGGGGTTTGTCTACTTTGGACTGGATAACGGTAACTTGGTCACCTTACGGGCAACAGACGGGTCCGTTGTTTGGCAAGAGCCTGTGTCACCTCCCAGCGGGCGCAACGTGCTAGAACGTCTAGCGGATGTGGATGGGCATTTAGCCCTGGTTGCAGGGGACCTTTACGCCGTCGGCTTCCAAGGGCGATTACGCGCGTTTGCGGCCGAATCAGGCCGATTGCTATGGGCACGGGAATTTTCCGCTTACGAAGGTCTCACGGCCGATCGAAACGTCATTGCGGTTAGCGACTCTGATGATGCGGTTTGGGCCCTGGAACGACTGTCTGGTGGCACTTTATGGAAACAGGACGCACTGATTCGTCGCCAAATCGGGTCGCCAGCACTGTATAACAAATTGGTGGTTGTTTCCGATTTTGACGGTTACCTGCATTTTCTTTCTGTAGACGACGGTAGTTTTGTTGCGCGGCTGCGTCATGATTCTGATGGCGTTGCCGGATACCCCTTGGTGGCCCGAAATAAACTCCTTATCTACGGCCGCGGCGGTCGGTTAACCGCTTACCAGGCCCCCTGACCCGACTGGGTCAAACGCTCTGATGCTTCCGGTTGTAGCCCTTTGTGGTCGACCCAATGTCGGCAAGTCGACCCTGTTTAACGCGTTAACTCGCAGCAGAGAGGCTTTGGTTGCCGACTTTGAAGGGCTAACCCGAGACCGCCGCTACGGCTTAGCTCAGCTAGAACACCATTCCCTCATACTGGTTGATACCGGCGGCCTCACCGAAGGGGCAACCGGAATCGATGCCCTAACCGTGGAGCAGGCCAGAGCAGCCATCGAAGAGTCCGATCTGTTGATGTTCATGGTTGACGCAAGGGACGGTCTGACCGTCGATGACCAGAACTTCGCTGGACAGCTACGTGCCACGGGTAAGCCACTGGTGCTGGTAGTGAATAAATCTGATGGCCTTCACGAAATGGCCGTCAGCGCAGAATTTGCTGAGTTAGGGTTTGCCAACACATGCGTGATTTCCGCGGCCCATCGGCGCGGTCTTGGGCAGCTGTCCGAAATGCTGGAACAACTGCATCCCCAGACACTGCCAAACCCTGATGACGACCGTGAAGGGGATGAACAACGTCAACAGTTTTTTCCGCCAGGGCCAGCGATCGCCGTAGTGGGGCGTCCGAATGTCGGAAAGTCTACCCTCATCAATCGCCTGATCGGAGAGGAGCGACTGCTGGCGTTTGACCAGCCTGGCACCACTCGCGACGCCATTGCGGTGCCCTGGGAAATCGATGGAAAACCGTTTGCGCTGATCGATACTGCCGGGGTTCGACGCCGCTCTAAAGTTTCTGAGGCGGTAGAGAAATTCAGCGTTATCAAAGCCTTACAGACAATAAAACAGTGTGATTTGGCGATCTTAATGATCGATGCATCGGAAGGTTTGGTTGATCAGGACACCACAATTCTCGGCGCGGTTCTCGATGCAGGCAAGGCTCTACTGATTGTCGTCAACAAGTGGGATGGGCTGACCAATGAGCAACGTAAAACCGTCCGCAGCGAACTGGATAGAAAGCTCTCTTTTGTGCCATTTGCCGCTCGAGTTACCACCTCAGCTCTGCACGGCAGCGGACTGGGAGATTTACAACAGGCAATTGTGCAAACGGATGAATCTACGCGCTGTAAGCCATCAACCAATGCCTTAACAGAGATATTGAACCGGGCGGTGGAATCTCACAGCCCGCCGATGGTACGGGGCCACACGCCAAAACTTCGGTACGCGCACCTTGGCGGTCACAATCCGCTGCGGATCGTGATTCACGGGTCAAGGCTGGATTCCTTACACGACGCTTACCAACGTTACCTATCAAACGTTTTTCGTAAAGCACTAAAGCTGGTGGGGGTGCCCGTTTGGCTGCAGTTTAGAGGAGGGAATAACCCTTACGCTGGACGCAAGAACGTGTTATCCCCCCGCCAGTTGGCAAAGCGCAAACGGCTGAAAAAATTCACCAGCCGAAAGCGCAAATAAGCGTTAGGAGTCTGCGTTGGCTGCTTTGTAGGCGCGAACCTGGGTATTAAATTCCTCGCCGACAAGATGCATCTCGTCCACCATGGCATTGTGACGGCGAGTCCGAAGCTCTCGCTCTTCCTCAATGGCTTCATCGCTCATTACCGCGACGGCCATGTTCTTTTCTTCCTTGAGCAAGCACTCCAGGTACGCATCACCCTCAGCCATGTAGGTCTTAATCTGTTTTTGGGTCGCAATCAATGCCGCTTTATCCACATTTGCCCCTTTAGGAACCTCAACTTTATAGGGCTTCTCGCAGGTTTCAGCGCTTGCCGACAATGCGGTTGCAAGCAAAGGAGCAACGAGTAGGGAGGTGACCACAATTTTTCGCATCATGGGATAGGTCCTTAGACGGTAAACCTGCAGTATAAAACTGTCGACTAACGTTCGCCAAATATCCATTCCTGGTTCATATTTCGATTTCTTGTGATTTATTTCACGCAAATAGGGTCAAACTATTAAGCGGCTCCCAGGTAAAATGGCGTGGACCGGTTTCTGATTTTTCAGTTGGCAGACTTTTCCGGCATAAAAACAACATTAACTTAGTGCGTTAACCTTTTGAAAGGTAAGTTATTTTAGTGATTAAATTTCTCGCCCGCTGCGGTCAGGTCGTAGCGCTGCTCAGTATCGTTTCCCTCACGGGGTGTGCAAAGTTGGTAAGCAGTGCAACCAATAGTTTTGCCAGTTCCTTGTCTGCAGGGATTCTTAACCAAAATGATCTGGAGACGGTGCGTGATGGGGCACCGGCCTATTTACTGTTGGTTGACGGCTTCATTTCCGACAACCCCAATAACGAAGCACTTTTGCTCGCTGGTGCCGATCTCTACGGGTCATACGCCGGCGCATTTGTCGACGATGAGGCCAGGGCCAAGCGGCTTTCTGACCGTGCCCGGCAATACGCTTTACGCGCATTGTGTGTACGCAACCAATCCCTGTGTGACGCCATGTCATTGCCTTTTGAGGCATTTGAGGCGGCCCTGGTTAGTTCTTCAAACACAGATGATCTGGAGGCCCTGTATGGCTTTGGGGCAGCCTGGGCGACTTGGATTCAAATCAACAGTGGTGATTGGAACGCTATCGCGGAAATTCCAAAGGTAGAAGCGGTCATGCGCCGGGTCACACAAATCGACTCCGCCTTTCGGGATGGTTGGCCCTACCTATATCTGGGCGTGGTCACCAGCCAACTGCCACCGGCTTACGGCGGCAAACCTGAAGATGCAAAAGCCAACTTTCAGCAGGCGCTTAAGGCCTCTAATCGGCGTAATCTCATGGTGCAAGTATTGTTCGCCTCTGAGTACGCACGATTGGTTTTTGACCAATCGCTGCACGATGAACTGTTGCAAGAAGTCCTCGAAGCCGACCCAGACCAGCCCAGTCTGACGCTTATCAATACATTGGCCCAACAACGGGCTGCACAACTCCTGGAACAAAGCGCGGAATATTTTTAAATGAAAAATTGTAAGGTCAAAATCGCCAGCGTACCGTTTCACCGCTACAACAACGCGCTGTCCCGCCTATGGGGCATGAAGGCTCTGAGCATTTTTCTGCTCAGTTTAGTGCTGTCACTGCCGGCCCATGCCGTCACGTTGAAAATCGCCACTGTGGCGCCGGAAGGCACCGCCTGGATGAAAGAGATGCGCGATGCAGCAAGCCGCATCAAAGAACAGACCTCAGGTCGGGTCCTGTTTAAGTACTACCCAGGCGGAGTCATGGGCAGCAGCGACACGGTGCTTCGCAAAATGCGCGTGGGCCAACTACATGGTGGCGCATTCACTGCCGGAGAACTTGCCGGAAGAGATCCAGACCTATTGTTGTATGGCATACCGTTCATGCTCAATTCCTCTGAGGAAGCCAGGGTTTTACGGCAAACCCTCGATCCTCTTGTCACCGCAGGCTTGAAGGAGGCAGGACTGGCAGTGGTAGGCATTTCTGGCGGCGGCTTTGTCAATTTGTTCAGCGATAAGCCGGTCAGACAGGCCAGTGACCTCATAGACTCCAAAGTGTGGACCCCTGAGGGAGATGTTGTCTCCGATCTGGCCTTTCGAATGGCGGGCGTATCTCCGATCCCATTAAGTTTGCCGGATGTGTATACCGCGCTGCAGACCGGCGCCCTGGATACCGTGGTCAATACCACCGCTGGAGCCATTGCTTTCCAATGGCACACGAAAATGAAAACCATGACGGATTTCCCGGTCGCGTACGTGCTGGGTTTAATGGCATTGGATCAACGGGTTTTTGCGCGTCTAAGCGACGCCGACCAGCAAATCGTCCAGACCGAAATGGCGTTGGCGTTCAGTCAAATTGAGGCGACCAGCGGAAAGGACGTCATTGGTGCCAAACAGGCGCTGAAGAACCAGGGTATTGAGATTATCGACCTCACCGAGACCGAGCGGGCCGATTGGTTAGGCCTGGGTAAAAAACTGATGGAACGGCTGAAAACGGAACAGCAATTTGAGCTGGAACATCTTGAGGTAATCATCAAAGCACTGGCCGATTCCCGTTCCCAGCAGTAGCCACTGCCGGGTTTCGCGCGTTGCAAGGTCGGTTGGCAGCAAACAGCAGTTGAGAGACATCATCAAGGCACGTATTGTTCGCGGATGAAAATATCGCGACTGGTTGATGGTCTTGAAGCCGCACTCCTAGCAACCTTGTTACTGGGCTTGGTATTCCTATCCGGCCTGCAAATCGTCTTACGCAACGTTTTCGATTCCGGTTTGGTGTGGATTGACCCACTACTCAGATTGTCCGTTTTGTGGCTTGGCCTTCTTGGCGCAGTGGCGGCAGCCAGACGGGGCAAAAATATACAAATCGATCTGTTGGGCCATGGCGTGGCCCCATCAGTCAGGCGCTGGATTGATGTTGTCACGCAGCTGGCCGCTGCAACCGTTTGTGGCCTCATTGCCTGGCATGGGGTTCGCATGGTGTTGCTGGAAGCCGAATTCGCCGACACAGGCGTTTTAGACTTACCCATCTGGTTACAGCAAACCGTTATTCCAGGCGCCTTTGGTTTGATGGCGCTCATCTATCTCTTCGGCGCCTTTACTGTGGCCATTAAGGGACCAAAAGCTCCACCGGGTAACGATACCGCTCCAAACTCGCACGAGCAGGCATCATGAGTTGGTTATCGTTGGTTTTTGGCCTGCTGGCGTTATTGGGTACGCCGCTGTTTGTGATCATTGCGGGCGGAGCACTGTTGGGGTTTTGGCAATCAGATTACGACCTACAAATCGTCACTATTGAGATTTATCGGATGGCAGAAATGCCAATCTTGGTGGCGATTCCGCTGTTTACCTTTGCCGGATACCTGTTGAGCGAAAGCGCTACACCCCAGCGCCTGGTTCGATTGACCCAAACCTGGCTTGGCTGGCTACCTGGCGGGCTTCCCATCGTGGCCTTGGTCACTTGCGCCTTGTTCACCGCCTTTACCGGCGCCTCGGGTGTGACCATCGTGGCACTAGGGGCAATATTGTTGCCGGCAATGCAACAGGCCGGATACCCAGAAAAATTTAGCTTAGGTCTGATCACCAGTTCAGGCAGCCTAGGGCTGCTGTTTGCGCCATCGGTACCTTTGATTTTGTACGGTGTGGTGGCGCAGCAAGTAGGAGTAGGGCGCCCAGTGAGCATCGATGATTTATTCATCGCGGGACTGACCCCAGGCCTACTGATGATCTTGGTCCTGTCATTGTGGAGCGCCCGCCAGGGTGTGGTCCGCTCCCAGACCCGGCAATCATTCAGCCTCAAACCCGCCCTGGCATCGCTGCGGGAATCATGGCTCGAACTACCACTGCCGTTTATTGTTCTTGGCGGTATTTACTCCGGCTGGCTGGTGGTTAGCGAGGCAGCCGCTGTGACGGCGATCTACGTATTGGTTGTGCAGCTGCTGATTCGCCGGGAAATCAGCCTTGGGAAGATGATTGGCATCGCCCGGGACTCTATGGTTTTGGTGGGAGCAATATTGGTCATATTGGGTGTTTCTCTAGCCTCCACCAACTACGTGATTGATGCCGAACTTCCCACCAAACTATTTGATTGGATTAATGAGCGGATCACCAGCCGCACCAGCTTCTTACTATTGTTGATTGGGTTTTTGTTGCTGCTGGGAATGCTACTGGATGTGTTTTCCGCCATCGTCATCATGATTCCCATCATTCTGCCAATTGGGGTGGGTTACGGTATTGACCCGGTGCATTTGGGGATCTTGTTTCTTGCGGCGATGCAAATCGGCTACTTTACGCCGCCAGTGGGAATGAACTTATTCATCGCCAGCTTCCGATTCAATAAACCGGTCATGACCCTCTACCGGGCTACGCTGCCGTTTTTCTTCCTGCTGATTGGGTGCGTGCTTCTGATTGGTCTGTACAGTCCAATTTCGCTTTGGTTGCTAGACTAAAACCTTGCTGAAAAAGCCATCCATGGCGATTTCATCGCGGCAAGAGTGGGGCCAAAGACTAGGGGGCTTAAAGGGCTAAAACCCGTTACCTCCGCCCGGTCGGCCCTCACTGCAACGGCTAAGGCCGCCGCCACGGGTGTCGCCGCAAGCTCCACCGATCGAACGGCGTTCTTGTTGGTAACGTGTTTGTTCTTCCAGCGCGGCCCATTCCACTTTGGTGCGGCAAATGCGGGTCACCATATGGGTGCCGACCCGGCGCTCGCGAACACATTTGATATCACTGTCATTTTTGACAACAATTTCCTGCACGTCTTGGTTTTGCTCGAAGTAACGTTGCACGCCAGGGGACGTGACCAGTTCGCCACGATTGGTATCCACGGGAACGGATTGACAGGCACTAAGACCAAAGCCTATCGATGCCAATAATGTTAACGATGACAATTTGGACAACATCGGGATCTCCAAAAACGAAAGTCTTCGTGCATTCTACCGAATTAGCCGGTTAGTGATAGGTTTTGGGTTGCGAAAATTGCGATTTTGGGCAGCAGGCGTGGTTCGTAAACGTCCAAAAAACGAGCGAAACACGGGGTTAATTCGCCCCAAATACAGCAAAAAGGCCGAGATCACTGAACGCGGTCTCGGCCCCTTAGAACCCTCTTGTTGGCACCAATAGGCCTTATTCGTTAGGCGCCCCAGCACCTACTTGAGACACGGCAGGACCACCTTGGGGCTTCTCCTCAGGCTTATTACGCTCGCTCATCCGCCGGGGCTTTTCGTCTTTGTCGGTGACAAACCAGGGGTTTCCATCCCGATCCAAATACAGCTTTTGCTGTTCTTGCATATTGAATGGCCGTGAACCAATGCGCCCAAACACGGCAACTTGGCCACCGGTTTCGTCAACACCGCGGTCCCGTTCAAGTCCACGGGATAGGGCGGTTGCCGCATGCTTAGTAGGGTACCAGGCGATCAGTTCCGGCTTCGGTTCTGGACTAAAGCCATAAAAGTTAGGCTGGCGGTTGGGGGCCGTTAAATGCACCACTTTGAGGCCATTCTTGCCATCCGCTACGTAGGCGTACAGGGACGCATTAGTGGTACCCACAACCACGTCCCTGGCATCGTTGATTTGCCCGCCAGCGTTGAACATCTCGTGAAGGCGCGGCTTATCGGCCTGGGTGATATCAACGATGGCCAACCCTTCGCTTCCCGCGGCAACGTAGACGTAGGTTCGAGCAATGTGCATGTGGTGGGCATCGCGCATGGGAATGTGGGCATCTTTCAGCACTACCGGCTTGGTTGGCTGGGTCACATCAATCACGTGCAGGCCATCGGTTGCGGTGGCGTACAGATAACGGAATTGCAAGTGAGTGGAGCGCACTCCCGGCAATTTGATGGTTGTGACATGCTCCGGCTGCATTGGATTGTCCAGATTCAACACCACGATGCCTGCATCAGCAGCGATGTAGACCCAATAACCGGCAATATAGATGTGTTGTGCACCATCCAAGATACCGCCAGGGTTCCACGTCAACGCTCGCTCGAGGAAGTTATTGCGAGGCTCAAGGTCGTTCAAGGTGTTGATATCGGTCAGGATCAAACCTTCAACTGAGTCAGTGATAAACGCGTAGTTGTAAATCGGGTGAAATGGCTGCTCTTGATTCACCTCACGCATCAGTTCGCCGGAGTTTCGATCCGGGTGAACAGGCTGAGTTGTGGCCATCTTCACGCAGGTTGCGTTCTCACTCTTGATTCTCGTGTCATGCCCTAATGGCGAGAAGGGCGCTGAGATAATGCGCTGAGAAAACGCTTTATTGGCGATGGAGGCAACGTCAAATACCTGGGTTCCCTTGGAGCCTTCAGCGACGTAAACGTATTCACCCCGAAGCTGAATGCAGCCCACTGGACCCGATCGATGGGTGTAGGCTTCCTGCAACTCCCGGCCTTTATCTTCATGTTCGTCATACCATTTGGGATAGGCATATTTATGCAGGTAACTGCCAATGACCGCCTGCGGCTCATCCCATTCAGTGACCCGTATGCCCGCAATCTGGCCTTCAGTGCCGACCCAAGCGTTGTAGCCGATGAAATCAACAAACTTGGTGCCATGCAGCAGCAGCTGAGCCATGATGGCGTTGTTGTCGTTTTCTTTCGACAAATGGCAATCGGTGCAGGTCTTGGTTTCCGTCAACCGTGTGGTATGTGGAAAATGAGGCGCCATCGCCTGAGAGCTGAATCCCGACGCCGCAATGGGTGGCTGCTGGATATAAATCAGCTCCCGGTTGGCGTTTCGAGATGACAGAACCAAGGCTGAGGTAGAACGAATGGGGGCAATTTTGTTGTTCTTAATTTCGCCATGCCGACCTAACTGGAACATCTGATCCCTAGCAACCTGAGGATTGTAGGTGGCATAAGACCGACTGAATTCACCTTCAAAGTGGTGTTCTTTCGCCTTCCAGTTAGCTTGAATCGGCAGGTGGCAACCGCCGCAACTGGTCGTCCAGGAAGTATGGCAGGTATAGCAGAGCATGTTGTCATAACCGTGAGCCCGTTCATCTTCCTCAACATGCTGCCCCCAATCCAAACTGGCGGTGTCTTTGGACATCAATTTGGCCCTGGCAGACTTCTCGTTGTATTCAGGGTGGCCGATGGTTGAACTGTCTTTGAGCTGGCTGACTTCCCACTCCAGGCCAGGATTGACCAAAGAGCGTTGAAGTAACTTTCCGCCGCTCCATTCAAACCGGCGCTTACCGTCAGGATTACGCTTAAGGGCAAGGTTACTGCCTGCCGGCGGCGCCATCGCACCACTGGTTAGCAAAGTGGCGTATTCGTCAGGTGTACCGTGGCAATCAATACATTTGATTTCCACGCCGGCCATGACCTCACCAACAATGTGGCCATTGCTGTGACCGTCCTGATTGAAATGACAATCTACGCAGTGCATACCCACGTCTGCATGGATAGACGACATGTGGACCGCTTTATCCCATTTCTTCGGATCGTTGTTATCCACTTGGTCGCCCTCGGCGTCCAGCAGATTGCCCTGACGGTCACGCTTGAACACACCGCGGAAGTTCCATCCATGTCCGTGGTAGTCGGCGAATTGGGTGTCGTTGAGATCCGGGTTCATCTCCGAGACCTGCTCCAAAAACTCGATGTCCGCCCACTTGCCTCGGATCACCGCTTCTTCGGGGTTCCGGTTGAGCAGGGTGCGTTGCACGTAGTCTGGGTGATCTTGCTGTTCTTCCGGCCACATAGCCGGAGCATCGGACTCATAATCCCACATGGTATTACCCAGGTAGGTGTTGATAAACATGTTGGGCTGGTGCATGTGACAGATCATGCACTGGCTGGTCGGTATGGCACGGGTGAACTCGTGCTTTAAGGGATGACCTGGAATGTCATCAGGAATGGTTGGGTCGGCGCTCTGAGACAAGCCACGGTGACCGTAATCTTTGTACATCCCTGAGCTTTTCCAGGTTCGGTCATTGGCATACACCACGTGACAGGCAGTGCAGCCCGATTGGCGGAAGTCACCCGGATTGTCATTGGTGCCCATAAACCAAAGGTTCGGATCATTGAGCCGAGTTTTGTGAATATTTAGGACCGGAATGGCAACTCGGTTACCCGTCGCTGGGCCTCGGTTTGATTGACGAATATCTGGTCGGCCCGGTTCTTCAATCCGCTGCAATTGACCCAGGGCGTTGGGAAGGCCAGTTTCTGGAAACAGGTTGACGATGTTCCGCCCCCCACGCTCAAAGACCCGAAAAGGATCGGCCATTGGTGTGGTCTGCCAGGTGGGTAAAGGAGAGAGTTGGGGCAAGATTCCGCGTTTGCGCATCTTTTCCGTCACTTCCACCGGGTTTTTCAATAATGCTGGCTTACCGTCTCGGGTAAAGCTTTCGCCCAAAATATAGCGCTTAAAGGGCAAGATTCCGTTGTTGTAAGACGCACCGCCGTAGAGCATGGCGCCAGTGGCCATCAAGCTGCGTTCCGATGCTTGAATGATCGGCATGTGGCAAGCACCGCAGGCGTCACGGGCGATGCGCAAATCACCGGGGTTTACGAAACGTACAAACTCCGGATCTTCCTTGTTGTAAATCGCGTAGGCATCCCTGGGGTTGGTGCTCGATGGGTAAGCGAAGGTGTCCGGATAGCGAGGTTGAACGTGGGAACGATCAATATACGATTGATATTCGTCACTATAAATGGGCTGATCGTGGTCGTAGCCGGTTTTGCCAAGGGTCCAAGAGCCACTATGGGCGTCAGACTCGCCGTGACTGGCTTTGGCGCCCCCGTGGTCGCCACCATGGCCACTATCACCATGACCATCATTGTGACCGCCACCATGGTCATCACCATGGTGTTCGGGATACCCCGATTCGTGTTTGTGCACCGCTTGGTAATACAACGGCTCTTCTGGAGCGCCACTCCAAGTGACCGTAGCATCACCGCCATGACAGTCAGTACAGCCAAGCACAACCGCCTCAGAGGCGTGCATAGTTTTCCGATCACTAGCGGTATGGCAGCTGACGCAGCCAGCGCTTTTTGCGTCGGCCTGATCCCAAGTTTGAAACGGCGGCGCAGCTGGCGCACGAACGTTATTGACTTCCCGGGGCTTCTCGCCTTCCGCAGCGTACAGTCCGGCGCCGCCCAGAATTAGGGTGGCTGCTGCGAGGATTTTGAATGCTTTCATGATGTCTCTCGCCCTAGTAAGCCAAAATGATGTTGGCAAGCACGGAATAGTGCTTCTCATCGCCAAAAAGTTGTTCAAAACCTTCCCCTGGAATCATGCCGGCTGCAGATAATCGGACCACAATGTTCTGGGAGAAATAGGGCCGCCATATCAGTGCGGCTGAAACGTCCAAACCCAGTTCAGAATCAATTGGGCCTTGGTTTCTGGCAACCTCCACCACCGAGGTATCGTCAAACCACATTTGGTTAACGTTGAACGACAAACGGGTTTGGGGCGTCAAATCGAAATCGGCGCCTACGCCGATCAGCTTCATGCCGGGGTTTTCGAAATTTGATTGACCCAGTTCCCGGGAGGAACGCAGGGAAGGAAGGATCGAATTTCTGCCCGATAAAATTACGCCTCCGCCACCGACTAACGGCACGGTCTGACGAATCCAATACGAGGTATCGGCACCTGCGAAGATTGGGTTTTCAAATATGGCGTCAAAGCCATTTGCTTCATCGTCAAATGGATCGTTATCGCCGGAGGCATAAAGGGCAGAGACTCTAAGTCTGACCCAGTCAAAATCCGCGCCGGCTTCCGCTGCGACAAATGCCGATTCGATATCCACTTTTTGATCCGAAAACACCGCAGGGGAGACGTCGCCTAAAGCAAGATAGGCTGAAGCGGTAAGGTTATATCGACCGAAGTGTCCATCGCCATTGAGTCCAAAATAGGTCACGTCGTATTCTCGAGGACGTTCATTGCCCAAAGAACTGGGACGCGCGATGAATCCGTTTTCATCAAAGAAAAATTCATCTTCCCGGTTGCGGTTATGAACCACGGTGGCTTGGGAAAAGAAACCCAACACAGGCCAGTCTTGTTTGTATACGTTGGCGACAAAAACATCGTCATCGCGAAAACCCGCACCGAGATCATTTAGGCCACTGTTGGTGTCTTTTTCAAGGCGACGAAACCAAGCTAGGTTGTATTGGGTTTTGTTGTTGTCGCGGTTACCGAATAAGCGCGCGCCGAATTGCAGGTCCTGAAACAGGAAGCCGCGAAAATCGGTAGAAAATGGCTGGATGCCGATTCGCAAACTGTCAAAATCGTAACGGGTAGAGACGTTGCGCAGGTGCTTATCAACGAACAGTTCCTGAACGCCCACGTGAAAATCTTCCCGGGTGCCTTCATCAAAACGAGGGTCGATGTTCAAGAACCGTCGCTCATCCACCTCTACTCGGTTGTATTGGAAAGCGAGGGTCAGGCGGTATTCGTAGTCGGGCGGTCTAAAAACCGTGTTGCCCTTGTAATACACCGCACCAACAATGAGATTTTCCGCAAAAATCAGTTGGTCGTTATCACCAAATATATCGATGGAGCCTGGGTCAGTGGTGGATTGCAGGCCCACGGGTGTGGGGATACTGCGAGGCTCAATAACGGTATCGGAAATGGCCAGAATATTGAGAAACCAATCGTCGTAAAGGGGTTTGTCCGCTTTGTAAGTATTGACGTTGTAGGGATCGTACCAACGTTGTTTCTGTCCCAGTGATTCCATAATGCGCCAGCGATCAGGCACAGGAACAAAATAGTCGTCAATATTTTTAGCCGCTACGGGCTGAATTCTTGCCAAG
The DNA here is from genome assembly GCA_964559945.1 of uncultured Gammaproteobacteria bacterium. GTDB lineage: Bacteria > Pseudomonadota > Gammaproteobacteria > Xanthomonadales > SZUA-38 > JANQOZ01. The sequence continues at coordinate 19,821 of CAZLJY010000069.1, forward strand.
TCGATCTCAGGTTCTTCCGGCGCTACTGGCGGCTCCTTGCCGGGTCGTCGCCGACCCGCTCGACGGCGCAATGCCTCGTCAGCGCTGCTTACCGATTGAGAAAGTAGGGCGGCCGCATCGGTCAAACTTAAGGCCTGTGCGTTCATACCTGCCAACAGGCAAAGCAAAAAGACGCTGGTTGTGATGCGCTGGTTCATTTACTTACCCTCGCAGACATTAATTTCAGAACTATCCAGAAACGGCGATTGTGGGCATTGCACGTAGCGCAAGCGAACACCTCTCGGAGTGAGGTTGTCGGCACGAATCTCCGGTGGTGCATTATTAATACTGCCAAGGATTTCGCCAGCGTTATGCAAACCGAGGAACGAGATCATGTCATCTTGATCGATACCGTCTCCGGACACGCCGATACCGCCGACCAGGGTGTTACCACGATATACGGGCACGCTGCCTGGGAAAATCTGAATACCATTGGGTAAGCGGTTAATGCTAGTGCAATTGTTACCCACATCCGGGAAGGCACCGAGAACAAAACCTACATGTTGGATGACCTGGTTGTACACCAGATCTAACTGAAGGCC